>NZ_JAJKGM010000059.1:0-12333 GCF_021412605.1 Clostridium celatum | reverse complement strand
ATTTTAAGACTCTCAAAAGAATTGCTGGTTTACTTTAACTATATTCTGTTCAATTTTCAAAGACCATTTTCTGTGTCACCCTCAAGCGACTTCTTTATCTTATCACTACTTTCGACCCCTGTCAACAACTTTTTAAAAAAGTTTTTTCAGTCTGTCGTTAGCGACGAGATTTATCTTATCACCTCACGCTATACTTGTCAACAAAATGTTTTTTCAAGTTTTTGTAGCGCTCATCAGCGACGAAGACTATCTTATCATTAATCTAAAAATACTTTAAATTATATTTTGTTATTAAGATGAATTATTCTAATAATACGTTGTTTTTCTTTATTTTTCTTTGTTTTTATATTATTGATACACTTGGTTCAGAGTATTAATATATTTAGCCATTTTATATGCTTTTTACTTGAATTATATCAATTTCTAACAATAAATAGCTTAATATCTCTCATCGTTTATACCTATTTTCTATAATTTCTTAATTGTATTAACAACTTTTACTTTATTTCTCCATAAAAAATAAAGATGCAAGATTTAGATTTAAAAATCTAAGCCTCACATCTTTTCTTATTTCTATTCTTCTGTATCTTCCTTCATAGCCTCTTCAACTAATCTATCTAAACTAGTATCCTTTTCCTCAACAGCTACTTCATTATCAACACAGTCATCTAATGATAATTGCTCATCCTTTTCTTCATCATCTGTACCAGCAATTTTAGCTATAGCTACAATTTTTTCTTCTTCAGAAGTTCTCATTAATGTAACTCCCATTGCTGATCTGCTAGTTACTGAAATATCTGAAACATTTATTCTAATTGCAATACCACTTGTATTTATAAGCATTAACTCATCTTCTGGCTTACAAACAGTAGCCCCTATAACCTTACCAGTCTTTTCACTTATCTTATAAGTTATAAGACCAACACCACCTCTATTTTGTCTCTTATACTCAGTTAATGGTGTTCTCTTACCAAATCCATTTTCACTAATAACTAATAAATCTTCATTATCTACTGCTATATCCATACATACAGCTACATCATCTTCTCTTAAGTTCATAGACTTAACCCCTGATGCAGTTCTTCCCATTGGTCTTACATCTTTTTCATTAAACTTAATTGCATTACCATCTTGAGAAACTATTATTATATCTGCATCTCCTCTTGTTACTTTAACCTTAAGAAGTTCATCTCCTTCTCTTAAGTTAATAGCAATAAGTCCGCTCTTTCTTAGGTTCTTAAACTCTGATAATGGAGTCTTCTTAACAAGACCTTGTTTAGTTGCCATAAATAAGTAACCTTCAGCAGTATTATCTCTAACCGTTAGTACTGTTTCTATTCTTTCGTCTTGTTCTATTTGTATAAGATTTATTATATTAGTACCCTTTGCAGTTCTTCCAGCATCAGGTATTTCGTAAGCTCTCTTCTTATATACTCTACCTCTATTAGTAAAGAATAATACATCTGAGTGAGTTGAAGTTACTAAAACATGTTCTACAAAGTCATCTTCTTTTGTAGCCATTGCTTGTATTCCTCTTCCACCTCTTCTTTGAGCTGAATATGTATCAGCTGATATTCTCTTTATATATCCTGAATGAGTTAAAGTAACAACAGTTTCTTCCTCTTGAATTAGATCCTCAATATCTATATCATTAACGATTTTTTCAATTTGAGTTCTTCTTTCATCGTTATATCTTGCTTTTATTTCAAGTAATTCTTCTTTAATTACACTTAATAATTTTTCTTCACTTGCAAGAATTGAATTTAAGTAATTTATAAGCTTCATTAGCTCATTATATTCTTCTTCAATCTTATCTCTTTCTAATCCTGTTAATCTTCTTAATCTCATTTCTAAAATAGCAATTGCTTGCTTTTCAGATAATCCAAATCTTTCGATTAAAGTATTTTTTGCTATTTCTCCAGTTTTAGAACTTCTAATAATACTTATAACTTCATCAATATTATCTAATGCTATTCTTAAACCTTCTAGTATATGAGCTCTAGCTTGAGCTTTTTCAAGTTCAAATATAGTTCTTCTAGTAACAACTTCTTTTTGGAACTCTATATAATTACTTAATATTTGCTTTAAACTTAAAATTTGTGGCTCATTATTAACTAGCGCTAACATTATTATTCCAAAGGTATCTTGCATTTTTGTATGCTTAAATAATAGGTTTAAAACTATATTAGGATTTGCATCCTTCTTAAGCTCTATTACTATTCTCATACCTTCTCTGTCAGATTCATCTCTTAAGTCTGATATTCCAACAATTTTTTTATCTTTAACTAAATCCGCTATATTTTCGATAAGCTTAGCTTTATTAACTTGATATGGAATTTCAGTAACTATTATTTTGTGTCTTCCATTTTCTTCTTCTATTTCAGTTTTAGCTCTAACTACAACTTTACCTTTACCAGTCTCATAGGCAGCTCTTATTCCTGATTTACCCATGATAATTCCACCTGTTGGGAAGTCTGGTCCCTTGATACATGTCATAAGTTCTAATCCAGTAGTTTCTGGATTATCTATTAACATTATAGTTCCATCTATAACTTCACCTAGGTTATGCGGTGGTATATTAGTAGCCATACCAACAGCTATACCTGATGATCCATTAACTAAAAGATTAGGATATCTTGAAGGTAAAACTACAGGTTCTTGTTCTTCACCGTCAAAGTTTGGCATAAAATCAACAGTATTCTTATTTATATCTCTAAGCATTTCTACTGCTATTTTATTCATCTTTGCTTCTGTATATCTCATTGCCGCTGCACTATCACCGTCCACAGAACCAAAGTTTCCATGACCATCAACAAGCATATATCTCATTGAGAAATCTTGAGCCATTCTTACTAACGCATCATAAACAGATGAATCACCATGTGGATGGTACTTACCTAAAACTTCCCCAACTATTCTGGCACATTTTCTGTATCCTTTATTTGGTTCTAGTCCTAACTCTTGCATTGCATAAAGAATTCTTCTATGAACTGGCTTAAGACCATCCCTTACATCTGGAAGAGCACGCCCAACAATTACACTCATAGCATAATCGATATAGCATTGTTTCATTTCTTTATTTATATCTACATGTATAAATTTTCCCTCATTTAAGTTCATGTACTCACCTCAACTAATACTAAATACCTTAGTACTAAATATCTAAATTGCTTATTTTGCTAGCATTCTTTTGAATAAATTCTCTTCTTGGTTCAACCTTATCTCCCATTAAGATAGTAAATATTTCATCTGCAGCAATTGCATCACTTACACTTGCCTTTTTAAGAATTCTATGTTCTGGATCCATTGTTGTATCCCATAATTGAGTTGCATTCATTTCTCCAAGACCTTTATATCTTTGAATATTTGTTGAATTATCTTTTCCACCAAACTCTTCTAAGATACTATCAAGTTCTTCATCAGTATATGCATAACTTTCTTTTTTGCCCTTACTAACTTTATATAATGGTGGTTGCGCTATATATACATGTCCTCCATCTATTAGTGGTCTCATGTATCTATAGAAGAATGTTAATAATAGAGTTCTTATATGCGCTCCATCAACATCGGCATCGGTCATAATTATTATTCTATTATATCTTAATTTTTCTTCATCAAAATCTTTTCCTATTCCTGCACCAAAAGCAGTAATCATAGATCTTATTGTATCTGAATTAAGAATTCTATCTAGTCTTTGTTTTTCAACGTTAAGTATCTTACCTCTTAAAGGTAATATTGCTTGGAATTTTCTATCTCTTCCTTGCTTTGCAGAACCTCCTGCTGAATCTCCTTCGACTATATAGATTTCACATTCTGCTGGATCCTTTGATGAACAATCCGCAAGCTTTCCAGGAAGTGTTGATCTTTCTAGTACAGATTTTCTTGTAAGCTCTCTTGCCTTTCTAGCTGCATCTCTAGCTCTTGCAGCCATTAATGCTTTATCTATAATAATCTTACCTACAGCTGGATTTTCTTCTAAGAAAATACTTACACCTTCAGCAACTATAGAATCTACAACTCCTCTTACCTCTGAATTACCTAGCTTAGTTTTCGTTTGCCCTTCAAATTGTGGTTCAGATATCTTTACTGAAATAACAGCTGTAAGCCCTTCCCTTGCATCATCACCTGAAAGATTTTTATCATTTTCCTTTATATGGCCAAACCTCTTAGCATAATCATTTATTGCTCTAGTTAAAGCAGATTTAAAACCAGCTAAGTGAGTTCCCCCTTCTATAGTATCTATATTATTTGCAAAAGAATATAAGTTCTCATTATATCCGTCATTGTATTGCAGAGCAATTTCTGCTATGATACCATCTTTTTCTCCTTCAACATAAATAGGAGATTCATGTAATACTTCTTTATTTCTGTTTAAGTAAGAAACGAATTCTTTTATACCACCTTCATAGTGATACTTTTCTATCTTTTCTTCTTCTTCTCTTTTATCTTCTAGAGTTATACAAATTCCTTTGTTAAGGAATGCTAACTCTCTTAATCTACTTGATAATATTTCAAACTCAAATTCAGTTGTTTCAAATATTTCATGGTCTGGCTTAAATACTACTTTAGTTCCATGTCCGTCATCTTCACCAATTTTAGTTAAATCACAAAGAACATTTCCTCTTGAATATTTTTGTTGCCATACATATCCTTCTCTTGTTACTGTTACTTCACAATATTCAGATAAAGCATTAACAACAGATGCACCAACACCATGAAGACCACCAGATACTTTGTATCCTCCGCCTCCAAATTTACCACCAGCATGTAATACTGTCATAATTACTTCAACAGTAGATTTCCCCATTTTAGGATGTAAACCAACTGGCATACCTCTACCATCATCAATTACTGTAATTGAGTTATCCTCATTTATAGTAACTTTTATGTTTTTACAAAATCCAGCAAGTGCTTCATCAATACTATTATCAACTATTTCGTATACTAAATGATGAAGTCCTCTTGAACTAGTAGTACCTATGTACATTCCTGGTCTTTTTCTAACAGCTTCTAAACCTTCTAAAACCTGAATCTGACTTTCATCATAACTTTGCTTATTTTCTTCCAACATAAACTCCTCCTTATAATTTGATTTATATTAACGTATGAAGGCTAAATATTGGACTCAAGGATTATAATCAATATTTGTTCTTTTCGTTAAAGTAGATGATGAGATTGGTGATAAATAAACCTTACTCATTTTATTTACTTCTGCAATAACAAATGATTTAGGACTTTCCTTTGAAATTCTTTCAACAAATCCGTCTTCTTCAGCCATTCTTAAAAAAGATATTGTATCTGAACCATACATTGATGTTTGTAAATCAAATATACCAATTACATCTTTTATTGGTACAACTACATTTTCTCCTAAATGTAAAAACATAAGAACTCCTCCTTTAATTTAGAATTTCTCCATCCTTAACCTTAAAAACTTTAGATTTATCATCTAGATATTCATATAAATCTTCTATTCCAGTACATGTAATTATTGTTTGTATATCACCTATAGTACTTAAAATATATCTCTTTCTGCTAAAATCAAGCTCTGATAATACATCATCTAATAACAATACAGGATGTTCACCTGTAAGTTCTTTAATTATTTTTAATGATGAAAATTTAATAGTTAAGACAGCTGTTCTCTGTTGCCCCTGTGATCCATAACTTTTAGTATCAATATCATTTATTAAAACCATAAAATCATCTCTGTGAGGACCAACAGAAGTTATTCCTCTCTCACTATCTCTAGCTCTATTTTTTTCTAAAAGTGAATAAAAACTTTCTTTAATATTTTCTAAGTCTTTAATATTACTAATATATTTAAATTCTATTTTTTCTTTTCCTGAAGTTATGTCAGCATGAATTTTAGCAGAGTATTTATTTAATTTTTCTATATATTTAAGTCTCTCTACTATTATATTATATCCAAATTCAACCAATTGCATATCATATACATCTAAAATATCTTTATTAATGCTTCTATTTCGTAAAATAGTATTTCTTTCATTCAAAACTTTATTGTATTGAACAAGATTATAATAATATTTAGCATCTAGCTGACATAATTCCATATCTATGAATTTTCTTCTCACACCAGGAGAATCCTTAATTATTTTTAAATCTTCTGGAGAAAACATTACAACATTAAAATTTCCGAACAATTCTCCAATTTTTTTAATTTTAACCTTGTTAATCTGTATTGCTTTTTTTCCGTCTTTAAGAATGCTTATATCAATTCTCTTATCTAATCTTTCTCTACCAACAGTAACACTTAAAAGTGCATTGTCAGAATTCCATTTGATAAGTTCTCTATCCTTTGACGTTCTATGAGACCTTGCAAAAGCACAGTAGTATATACCCTCTAATATGTTAGTTTTTCCTTGAGCATTATCTCCCATAAAAACATTAACATTTTGACCTAAACTGATATCCAACACATTATAATTTCTATAATTAAGCATTTGCAATCTTTTAATAAACATCTTAAACACCCTTAATTATAACATACTAAAGTTAACTAATTACAATAAAATAGTTATTATACTACCTTAAAGGTATCACCATTAAACTCTACTACGTCACCCTTGTATAATTTTTTTCCTCTTTGTGTGCAAATTTCTCCATTTACTTTTACAAGTTCATCTAAAATATACATTTTTGCTTCAGAACCTAATGAAGCTGCACCTGAAAATTTTAAAAATGAATCTAATTTTATAAATTCTGTTGTTATTTCTATTTCAATCATAAAGCTTTTTTGTATAACATTCGAATATTTATACAAAATCCTCCTATCTAACTAATCTAACTGGTAAAACCAAGTATTTAGCATTATTCCCATTTTTGCCTTTTATTACACATGGACTAACACTTGAAGTCATTTCTATAACAATATCTTCTTCTTCCATATTTTTAAGAACATCTAAGAGATATCTTGAATTAAATGCAATTTGTATTCCTTCCCCTTGCAGATTAGCACTAACTTCTTCTCTCACTTTTCCCAATTGAGAATTAGAAGTGATAATTAAACTCTCTTCTTGAACATCTAATTTTATTAAATTACTGTTTCCATCCTTAGCCATTAAAGATGCTCTTTCTAATCCATTTTGGAAATCTTGCTTTTTAATATTAACTAATAATTTATACTCTTGTGGTAAAAGAGATAAATAGTTAACAAATTTCCCATCTAGAAGTCTTGATATAATTTTTGTGTTATCCACATTAAATAGTATATGGTTGTGGGTAAATGTAATTTTTAATATTTCTTCGTTGTCTTCTAAAATCTTAGAAACTTCATTTAAAGTTTTACCAGGAATAACAACTTCTATGTTATCATCAAGATCTAATAATTCACTTCTAACTGCTAATCTGTAACCATCTAAAGCAACTAGGTTTAATTCTTTATTTTTTACTTCAAAAAGAATACCTTGTAAAATAGGTCTAGCTTCATCTTGAGCTATAGCAAAAGAAGTTCCCTTTATCATATTTTTTAATATGTTTTGAGGTACTTCAACTGTAACATCTTCATTTATGTTAGGTAGTGCAGGGTAATCACTAGAATTCATGAAAACTAAGTTAAATACTGACTTTTCACATGTAATTTGAATTAAATCATTTTCTGCTATTTCAATTTTTACATCTGAATTAGGTAATTTTCTAATGATTTCTGCAAATATTTTTGCATCAATTACGATACTACCTTCTTGGATAACATCTGCTTCAACCTTAGTTTCTATACTAACATCCATATCTGAACCAATAAGAGTAAGACCTTCTTTATTAGCTTCTATGTAAATACCTTCTAGTATAGGCATTGTTGTTTTTCCAGTAATAGCTTTAGTAACTATAGAAATACCTTCTTGTAATTTTTGTTTTGAGCATATTATGTTCATAATTTTAATCTTACCTCCTAAGTTATACACATTGAATTGATAACAATATATATATAGATAAATAATAAAAATAATAATAACAGTAGTAGTAGGGCGTGTGGATATGTGGATAAGTACTTCTAGCCCTTATTTTACAATAAAATTTGTGTAAAAAATACTGTGGATAAGTTGGTAACAAAAATGCACTCTTATCCACAGTATCCACATCGAAAGAGTAAAAAGAAACTTATCCACAAACAATTCACCGGTAGTTATGTACAGTTGTTGATTATTTTTGTGTTAGCTTTTTGGTGATATCATTTAATGTATGTTCTAAGCTCTCATCACGATTTAAACTTTCGGATATTTTTTCATAAGCATGTATAACAGTTGTATGATCACGACCACCAAATTCTTCGCCAATCTTAGGTAATGACATATCTGTAAGTTTTCTGCTAAGATACATAGCTATTTGTCTAGGGTAAGCTACATTCCTAGTTCTTCTTTGTGATTTTAAATCTTCAACTCTTAAATTAAAGTACGTAGCTACTACATCTTGAATTAAGTCTATAGTTATACTTTTATTTTGTTTGTTTGAAATTATATCTTTTAAAGCTTCACTAGCTAAATCAACTGTTATTTCTCTATTTGTTAATGACGAATAAGCAACTATTCTAATTAAAGCACCTTCAAGTTCTCTAATATTTGATTTAATCTTAGTTGCTATATAAACCATTACTTCATTTGGAACATTTAATTTTTCTACATCGGCTTTTTTCTTTAATATAGCCATTCTAGTTTCAAAATCTGGAGCTTGAATATCTGCAATAAGTCCCCATTCGAATCTTGAACGTAGTCTGTCTTCTAGTGTTGGTATTTCTTTAGGTGGTCTATCAGATGATAAAATTATTTGCTTATTTGCTTCGTGCAGTGTATTAAAAGTATGGAAAAACTCTTCTTGAGTTCTTTCCTTACCAGCAATAAATTGAATATCATCTATTAAAAGAACGTCAACACTTCTATATTTAGTTCTGAATTCTTCGTTTTTATCATCTTTTATTGCATTAATTAATTCGTTTGTAAATTTTTCTGATGAAACATAAACAACTTTAGCATTTGGATTATTTTGAAGAATATAGTGTCCAATTGCATGCATTAAGTGAGTTTTTCCTAGTCCTACACCTCCATAAATGAAAAGCGGATTATAAGCTTTAGCCGGAGACTCAGCAACTGCAAGTGATGCAGCATGAGCAAATCTATTGCTATTACCAATTACAAAGGAATTGAAAGTATATTTAGGATTTAATGTACTAGACATTTCATCATTAACAACTACTGTCATATTGTCCTTTTTTGGTTGCTTTGTCTTCTCTTCTAGCTCTTCAGCGTCTTGAATTTCAGAAGCAATTAAAAATTCTAAGTTGTAAGTTTTAGAACATGCGACCTCAATTGAATTTATAACTAAGTCTTTATATCTTTTTTCCAATATATCTTGAGTGAAGGAATTAGGGACACTGATTTTTATAGTATTAGATGATATAGATATAGGTTCACAACTCTTAATCCAAGTGTTAAAGCTAACCTCAGTTAATTCACCCTTAATAATATTTAATGTTTTTTCCCATAGTTCTTTAAGATCAGTCTCCATTTTAGTATCCTCCAAAAAAAGAAATTTAAAAAATTATAAACAGGATATCAACAAAATTAGTCACAGAAAAAAATTTGTTGATAAATGTTGAAAAAAGTTAATCACATGTTAATAATTCTGTAGATAAAATAGTCATAATATAGTTATCCACAATTATGATTAATATAAACCTAGATATTATTAACAGGAATAAATGCCCTAAAAATGATAATAATATATACGAAATACGAAGTTATCCAGAAAAAACGAACAAGTTATACACAGAATAATCCACAAATGTGGATAAGTTAAGTTATGCACATATTTATTCACACTTATACTTAATAATATCACAAGTTAACATAAGTTATCAATAAGTTATCCACAAAAAATAAACTGTGTATAAAATTATCAACAGGTTTACGGAATTTAATTCATATTGACAGTAAAAAGTTAAGTATATATAATAATAAGGTAAATTTATTTTTGAGAGATATAGTTTTTACTATAAATAATTCACTCAAAGGGGGTGTATTTGAATGTTCATGACATACCAACCAAAAAAGAGACAAAGAAAAAAAGAACATGGTTTCAGAAAAAGAATGAGCACTGCTTCAGGAAGAACTGTTCTTAAGAGAAGAAGACAAAAAGGTAGAAAAAAATTAACAGCATAAGGGCCGCACTTTGTGGCCTTTTTTCTGCAAATGCAGGAATTTAAGGAGATCTATTAATACTTATGATATATAAATTAAGAAAGAATACAGAGTTTAGACTTGTTTATAGGAGAGGAAAATCCTATGCTAACAATTTATTAGTTCTATATGTCTTTAATAATAAGAAAAATATAGATGATGAAAAATTACCTTATAATAAAGTAGGTATTTCTGTAAGTAAGAAAGTTGGAAATAGTGTAGTTAGAAGTAGAAGTAAGAGGCTTATTTCTGAGAGCTATAGATTAAATAGAGAAGATGTAAAAAAAGGATATGATTTTGTTTTTGTAGCCAGAACCTCTATTAATGAAAAAAAATATAGCGATGTGGAAGCTGCTATGATAAACTTATTTAAAAAGGCAGGAATATATATAAAATGAAAAAAATGCTTTTAACATTAATAAAGCTATATCAGAAATATTATTCTCCTATGCGACCAAGAAGGTGTATATTTGTACCTACATGTTCTGAGTATGCAGTTGAAGCCATCACTAAATATGGGGCTTTAAAGGGAGGATTTTTATCTATAAAGAGAATTTTAAGGTGTAATCCTTTTAACAAAAATGGAGGATACGATCCGGTAAAATAAGGAGGCTATTAAGAATGTGGAATGCAATTGTAAGTGCAATGACATCGATGTTCAATGCTTTGCATGATTTAATTGTATCGTTAGGGGTACCAGTAGAAAAAGAAGGGGTTTCATACGTATTAGCTATTATAGTTTTTACAGCAATAATTAGATTATTAATATTACCTCTTAATATTAAGGCAACAAAATCAAATGCCAAAATGCAAGAAATTCAACCAGAAATGAAAAAATTACAAACTAAATATGCTAATGATCCTCAGAAGTTACAATTAGAAACTTCTAAGTTGATGAAAGAAAATAATGTTAGTATGTTTGGAGGATGTTTACCATCTTTATTACCATTGCCAATATTATTTGCATTATATGGTGTGTTTAGAAATATAACAGCAACTCCAGGTGCAGATACATCATTTTTATTTATTCCAGATATATTTGGAATACCTAAAATAGGATTTGTTTCAATAATATTAGCAATATTAGCAGCATTAAGCACATATATTCCATCATTATTATTAAGTAAATCAATGCCACAACAAGAAGGTGGTATGAATATGAGTACTATGAATATAATGATGTCAGGTATGATGGGATTCATGGCTCTTCAATTCCAACCAATACTTATAATTTATTGGATAACTGGTGGAGTAATTCAATTAATTCAAACTTATTTCTTAAATTACTTACCATCAATGAAGAAAAAGAAAATTGAAGAAGAGAAAAAGGCTGCAGCTCAAATAGAGAAAGCTAAAAAATCTACACCAAAAACTAAAAAGAGATAATTATCATATTTTCTAGGTGGTGAATAGGGTATGAAAGTAATAGAAATGACGGGTAAAACCGTAGAAGAAGCATTAAAAAATGCTTTACTACAATTAAAGCTAACAGAAGATAAAGTTGATGTTGAAATACTTGATGAGGGAAGTAAGGGATTATTTAATCTAATAGGCGCTAAGCCAGCAAGAGTTAAAGTAGTAAAAAAACCGGATATAGTAGATGATACAAAACAATTCTTAGAGAATGTTTTAAAAGCTATGGGAATTGAAGCTGAAATTGCTATTAATGATGTAAATGATGTTATTAACATTAATTTATCAGGTCCTAAAATGGGATTAGCAATAGGGTATAGAGGAGAAACTTTAGATTCTCTACAATATTTAGTTTCGTTAGTAGTAAATAAAAACCATAGTAATCCATACAAGAGAGTTGTATTGGATGCAGAAAACTATAGAAAGAAAAGAGAAGAAACTTTAATAAGAGTTGCTCAAAAAACAGCAGCTAAGGTTAGAAAATCAGGTAGACCATATAGGTTAGAACCAATGAACCCTTATGAAAGAAGAATAATTCATTCAGCACTACAAGAATATACTGATATTAACACATATAGTGAAGGTGAAGAACCTTTCAGAAAAATTGTTATAAGTTTAAAGAAATAAGAGAAAGCAAATTTTGCTTTCTCTTATTTTTTTGTGTGTGCCCAGCATGGGCAACAACTTGACGGTGAAAGTCCGTTGTGGGCTTGGTAGTGGGAACCACTAG
>NZ_JAJKGM010000058.1:0-12463 GCF_021412605.1 Clostridium celatum | reverse complement strand
ATGGACACATCCTTTCTTAACTAAATATTATTTTACTTAGTTCGATTTAATGTGTCCACTACTTTATACTAACACCAGATCTTAAACATGTAGTATTTCGTTGCAAAAAAGAAATAAAAAAGCAAAAGAATTAACAAATAATCATAATATAAAAAAGTTTGTGATATTATTGAATGTAATATCACAAACTTTTTTATATCAATATCTTTATAACTTTTATAAAAACTAGTATAAAGGTTTCTATATTTTATAAGTTTAATTACTATATCTATATAATATTAACTCTATACCATTTTAAACTTATGCTAGAAAAATACTCTACCTAAAACAAAATATATATTATAAATCTAAAATTTTATTTTAAATATTACTGAATTTTCTTTTGATTCAATTGAATAATTTATATTTTCATGCTTATCTAAAATAGTTTTTACTATATAAAGTCCTAGCCCAGTCCCTCCTGTTTTTCTATTCCTAGATTTATCTACTCTATAAAAAGCATTGAATATTTCACTCAGTTCATCTTTTGGAATTGTTACTCCAGTATTCTCCACCAATAATTTATGTTCCTCTAATCTAATAATTAGCCTTTCTCTACTTGGTGAATAATTTATAGCATTTTTAATTATATTAGTAATAACTTTTTTAATTAACTTTTCATCTGCAATTATAAATATATCTTCTTTAATATCCTCTTCTACCCTTAAATCTTTTTCTTTAATAAAAAATTGTAATTCATTTACTGTATTTTTTATTAAATTACTTATATTTACTTTTGTAAATTTATATTTAAAATTAACATTTTCACGTTCACTTAATTGAAGAATTTCTTGAACTAATTCTCTCATTTTTTGTATAACATCATAAGATTCTTGTAAATATTTATCTCTATCTTTATATTTACCTATGTTATACATCATTCCTTCTAATTGCCCACTAACAATAGTAATAGGTGATTTTAATTCATGTGAAATAGTAGCTATAAACTCTCTTCTTTCTTTTTCTAGTTCTCTCTCAACTTCAATCTCTTCTGTTAATTTAGAATTTATCTTTTCTAACTCTTCAAAAGATTCCTTTAAATTTGTATTCATTAAATTTAAACTACTTGAAAGTTGTCCTATCTCATCTTTACCTTCTATTTCTATAACATTATCAAAATCTAAGTTTGCCATCTTTTTAGCAACTGTATTTATTTTAATCAATGGTTTACTTATTAATAATGCATAAAATGTAGATACAGCAAATGCTATTATTACAATTCCTATTACTGCAAAAGGGAAAAATAATTGCATACTTTTAGTTGCTTCACTTATAGGATCTTCTGAAACATGTACTATTAAATTATATACATCTTTCATTGATTTTACATATATTTCTTCATCTAAAGTTAAAGCATCCTTTTTATTTCTTAATTTATATAACTCATCTGTTTGTTGCCCCTTTTGTTGCTTATATAATTGTTCTCTATAGTTATTAAATCCTATTTGAGGAATAACTCCTGTAAAATCTTCTAAAAACGGAATTTTCTTAGGGTTGTTAATTCCATCTTTAAAAGATGAATATATTATTTTATTTATATAGTTATATTCACTTCTTTTAACTAATACTACATCTACATTATTTTTATAGGAAAAATCATCTAAAACATCATTTATTTCTGCATTTTCATTATTATTAAAAGTAATCTTTACTGCTTCAATACCACCTTTAATTTTACCAATTTTATATGCCTCATAAACCTTAGGCATAAATAAATACATAAATATGTATAATAAAGAAAAAGATATCAATAGTATTAATGTGCTCCATATAAATATCTTTTTCTTTATACTTAAATTTCTCCATTTATTTTTCAAGAACATATCCTACACCTTTTACAGTTTTTATATAATCATACTGAATTTTTTTTCTAATATTTTTCATATGTGCATCTATAACTCTTGTATCTCCAAAATAGTCATACCCCCATATTTTTTCTATAAGCATTTCTCTCGAAACTACCATTGGGTAACTAGTTATTAACAACTTTAATATATTAAATTCTTTTAAAGTTAACTCTATTTCCGTATTATTTATAAAAGATTTAAAAGTTTGTAATTCTAATTTTAACCCTTCAAATTCTAATACCTCACCATTTTCCTTACTTTCACTTTTTCTTCTAAGTACAGCTTCTACTCTTTTAATTAAAATATTAAATGAAAAAGGCTTTGATATATAATCATCTGCTTCTAATTCAAATCCTTTAACTTCACTTTCTTCATCTCCTAATGCTGTAAGAAAAATAACTGCAATATTCTTATCTACTTTCTTTATCATTTTACATAAATTATGCCCATCAAGCTTTGGCATCATAACATCTAAAATAGCTAAATCATAACTATTTTCTTTAAATTTTTCATATCCTTCTAATCCATCACTAGCAGTATCAACTATGTAATCTTGTGAAGATAAAAACTCTACTATTAATTCTTGTATTTGACTATCATCTTCAACAACCAATATTTTATAACCCATATGTTCCTCCAATAAATTTTATAATTATTATTTATTTTACCATAGCACCATAACTTAAATACTAAATTCATAAAAATTTCAGTTATAAAATAACTCTATCTTAGTATATTTATCTTATAAATACTAAGACAGAGTTATTTTTAATTGTTTTATAATAAAATTATTTTTTAACTTTAAGTAATTTTTTATTTTTAACTGTATATATTTCATCTGATTGCATTGCAATATCTTTATTATGTGTTACCATAATTACTGTTTTGCCTTCTTTGTATACTATATCCTTAAATAATTCTATAATTTCATCAGATGTTTCTTCATCTAAATTTCCTGTAGGTTCATCTGCAATAATTAAATTACTTTCACAGCATAGAGCTCTTGCAATTGCTACTCTTTGTTGTTGTCCACCACTAAGAGTAAGTACTTTTTGCTTTGCTTGATCTTCTGTTAATCCAACTCTTTTTAATATATTTAATGCAACTTCTTTATTATCCTTTCCTTTTATTCCTTTTATAGACATAGCTGATGTAATATTTTCTATAGCTGTCATATAATTTAATAGGTTATACCCTTGAAAAATTATAGATGCATATTTATTTCTATACCTTTCTAATCCAATTTCTTTTAAATTGCTATTATTATAAAAAATATTTCCACTTTTTTGAGTATCTAGACCTGATGCAAGAGATAAAAATGTTGTTTTTCCTGAACCAGATGCCCCTATTATTGTATAAAATTTTCCCTTAGTAAAAGATACATCTATATTATCTAAAATTAATTTACTATTATCATATGAATATGATACTCCTTCGAATTTTAATATTTCTTCCATACTATTCATCCTCCTAGCTATGTTTACTTAAAATAGTCTTTGGATTTAATCTCATTATTGATATAGACGGCATTAATGTAGCTACCATTGCTAATAATAATGAAAGTCCTGCCATTTTTCCAAAGTCACCTACATTCATATTTATATCTAAAGTATCTATAGGCTCTACACTTGATCCGCTACCTATGCCTAATGCTACATTCATTGAGCCCTTGTTTGGCCTTGCCATTTCTTGACTTTGCATATTATCCTCTACACTAGTTATTTCATTTTGTATTAACTTGCTTCCAATAACATTACTTATCGTATTTCCACAAACTCCTGAAACACCAATTGCAACTACTAATACTATTACAATTTCAGCTAATAATTGATATACTATTTTACTTCTCTTTTCTCCAAGGGCCATTAGTATTCCTATTTCATGAGTTCTATCTTTTATTGATAGCATTATAATAAGAGCCAATATTACAGCTCCAAAAACTGTTACTAATATTAATGTTGTATTTGAGAATGATGCAACATTTTCTATTGGTCCCATCATAGTTTCATATGCTTGATTATTTGCATCTAATTTATAAGTATTAAAATCAATAGATGTATTATTTCCTTCTTCTATAAAAGCTTCAACATTAGCTGGATCATTTAAGTAAAATACTATACTATCAACTGCATCTTCATATCCTTCACCTTTAAATGTATTAACTAATGTATATGGTGCATAAATTTGGTTATAAGGCAGCATACTAGTCATTCTATATGCCATTTCACTTATTTCTGCTGTAGATTTATAAATTCCTACTATTTCAACTTCTATTGTTGACGTTTCATCTTGTGGATTTACTAATACTACAGTACTTCCAACCTCTAAATTGTTTTCAGTAGCAAAAGTTTCTTCAATCATGATTACATTACTATTTAAATCTTCATCTGTTATTTCTCTACCAGTAACTAATGTATTTTCTCCACTTAATGTAGCTGATGAAGTATTAAAATCATTTGTTCCAATCAAAGTAAAGTCTCCTGTAGTAATACCCATCCCTGGCATTTTATCTCCCATTGATGGTTTTTCAGCACTACTTGCACTTTGTTCTATAACTTCTTCTGTTTCTTCATTTCCAACTGCTGTGATATTTTCTATATTCGCATTACTGCTAGTTGTTGCAGAATAACTTTCCACATATTCCGATGTAACCAACTCATCTAAATATCCAAGTGGTACAGGCGTCTGAGTAAATTTCATTCTTTTTGCGTCTTGTCCACTTCCTTGACTTGATGATTGCTCTCTTTGTGCTTCCATCATCTTTTGTTGATCTACAGTTAATGTTACTGTAGCTCCTAATTCTCGTCTTGCTAAAATTGCAGCTTCTTCTGTTGCAGATTTTATACTAAATCCAGCTAGAACCACAATACATACAGTTAGCATTACTGCTAATACAATTATAGTTCTACCAACTCTTTCTTTTAAGCTTTTTAATGCTCTAAAAATAAAATTCATCTTTTATCCTCCTAATTATTTTAAGTTCATACATATGATGATTTAATTGTCTTTATTTCCCATGAATCTTATCTGAATTTAATCTATGTTTACATATTAATTTTCTGAAGAAATATTCAGTATTTTATTTATTATTCTTCATTCTTTGTACACTTTCCCGTATTAATATTTACTTTGTAATATTAAATTTTGTGGAGGCCTTACCAATGAATATAAATACATTACATAAAAATAAAAAACTTAAGTTAAAATTATCATTATTTACACTATTAATATCTTTTTTAGTCTGCTATTTTCTTTTAACACTTATATATAAACATATAAAAACTAATTCTGAATTAATTATTAATTCTACTGATACATTAGTATCTTCAGAAAGCATAGTATCTAGTACATCTTCATCTAGGTTTATTACTGATTCAAAACAATATGAACTTACACAAGCTTCTCAAGCTTTGACCTTATCTATAGATGAAATTAACTATTATTCATCTTTATCTTATAATGAACGACTTAATTTTCTTTTTAATAACTCATATTCCTTAAAAGATAGAATTGAAGTATTTTTAAGTACTGATATCCATAATGTAGGTTTAATTTATTACAATTTAAAATCTAACGAAGAAATTTCCATAAATTCAGATAGTATTTTTACAGCTGCAAGTACATATAAAGTTGGGTTGAATTTATTGACATATTACTTAGCATCAATTGGTGAAATTAATTTAGATGATGAGATAAGTTATATATATGATGATTACGAAGAAGGTACCGGTGTATTGTATTTACAAGATTATATTGGAACATATACAATTCAAGAATTATTGGATTTATCTATAATTTATTCTGATAATATAGCAACTAATATGGTTGGTAGATATCTTGGTGGGCATACAGCTGTAAGAAGTGCACTATATGATTTACTTGATATAGAGTTTATTACTAGTGAAAATTTAATTACTCCTAATATAGAACTAAAAATCTTACAATACATTTATAACAATAGGTACTTATCAGGCTTTTCTCATCTAATAAATACCTTAACACAAACTGATTTTTCTGATAGACTTGATAAATATATTCCCTCAAACATAGTTGCTCATAAAGTTGGGACTATTGATACTAATATCCATGATGTTGGAATAATATTAACTGATGAACCATATATACTTGAAATATATACTTATGATTTACAAGATGCTGAAGAAAAAATAGCTCAAATTTCAAAAGCTATTTATGAATCTTATTAATAAATTTAAAAATTTTATTTTATGAATAATTTATCTTTTTATAAAATTATTTCCATTAATTATATTTTATACTATAATTTAGTTATGTAATTTCTAAATTTATTAAAGGAGGTCATCTCATGAGTAATAGAAGTACACGTAGACAAAATAAAAATAAAAACAAGAAAAATGTTGAAATACCAAATTCATTATCTTACGGTACTGTGATAGGTTTAATTGTTGGTTTAATCATTGGTTCTGTAATATTCTTCTTTACTGATAATATGTTTTGGCTAGCATTATCTCCTATAATTTGCTTATTTATAGGTTTAGGTATTGGTTCATACTTTCCTAATACAAAAAAATCATTAAAAAAGCATTCTTAAAATAGTCCTAAATCTTTAATTTATAACTTATACTGTTATCTATAAGTTATTTAGTAAATATTAGCTAAAAAAATGATGATATACTCTTATATAAATCTTTTGATTTTAATAAGCTATATCATCATTTTTATTTATATATTTTTAAAATAAATTAAGCTTCCAACATTATTTCTAGTATTTCTTTATCAGTTTCTTTCATTCCATCTTTACCAAGTCTACCTACTGCATTTATTGTTGATTCTATATTATTTTTTAATATTCCTGTATTTGAATCATAAGCTTTATCAGCCATTGCAATGTAATGTCCCATCATAGCTGCATCTACACTTGTCGCTATTTTAGCTCCGCAAGATGCTTTTGCACCATCACATACTATGCCTGATATATTTGCTAAGGTATTTGTTATTGTTTTATTTATTTGTTCTAGTGTACCTCCATCTAAATAAGTTATTGTAGCCCCACTAGCACAGCCTGCACTAACTGCTCCACAAAAAGCTGAAAGTCTTCCTATTCCTGTTTTTTGATGAATTGTTATAAGATTAGAGAATACTAATCCTCTATATAATTTCTCTTGTGGTAATTTTTTTTCTCTAGCATATATTATGACTGGTATAGAACTTGTCATTCCTTGATTTCCACTTCCTGAGTTAGTTACAACCGGAAGAGAACTTCCACTCATTCTTGCTTCAGATGCAGCTGCAGCATATCCTTTAAGCTTAGCAACTATGGAATGTGGATAATTTTCTAATATAATCTTTCCAATTCCAACACCATAAGTTCCCTTAAGACCTTCTTCTGCAATTTTAATATTATATTCTATTTGCCTATCTAATATCTCTTTTACATCATCAATATTTACAGTATTTGCAAACTCATAAATATCTTTTACATTTAATATACGTCTATCAACAAATACTCCTAAATACTTATTATCATCTTCTTGATTTTCAAAAATAATTTGTCCATTTTTAACCACTTTAGCAATATTATTATGGGCATATTTTATTTCTACAATTGCGCTGTTTTCTCTACAATATGCTTCCATTATTATATGTAATTGCACTTCTGAATTTAGTCTTTGAACCTCACAAAAGTCTTCATTTATTAATTGTTGTGCCTTTTTTATATGTAATTCTGAAACATCATTTATAACTTCTAATTCCTTACTTGCATCCCCTGCTAAAACACCAATAATAGCACTTGCTTTAATTCCAACTAAACTTCCTGTATTAGGTACAGTTACACACATGGCATTTTTAATTATATTTCCACTACATTTTGCAATAATTCTTTCTGGATTTTCTCCAAGTGTTTCTCTTACCTTTGCTGCAGCATATGCAATTGCAATAGGCTCAGTACATCCCATAGCTGGTACTAACTCTTCTTCTAATATTTTTATATAATTCTCATATAAATTTTTATTCATTATGTTTCCCTCAATCTCGTCATATTTTTAGTATTTCAATTAAAAATATATCTCTCCTAATATCTTATTTTTATTATAAGCCCTTTACCATATAAATTCTATACCATTAATAAATTAAAAATCTATTCATATATTTTTTGATATTTTAGCTTTTACAAAAAAATAAGAAGTTATTTAAAACTTCTTATTTCTATTGTGATTTATATAATTTACAGCTCTCATTTTAAATCTTTCCAATTCCTTTAAATTATAAAAATGATTTAAATCAGATACTAAAAATAATCCATTCATTATTAAATATTTAAGATCTCTTAAATTATTATTTTCTTCATCAGTTACTGTTATCTCATCACTTTCAAATTTTAATGCTTCAAACTTCCCTAAAGCACTCTTAAGATTCTCTATAATTTCTTCTTCAGTAAATGATTCAAAATTATTAATAACTAATTTATCAATAAAACTAATAAAATCATCATTTACTTTTTTAAACTTTTCATATGTATTTAATAAACTCATATTTTACCTCTTTCTAAAATCAACTTTTCATAATATTAATTTTATTATATAAAATTACATTATTCAATTCTTCGCTAAAATCTTTTAAATTGTCCAATTATAAGTTTATTATATAATATACTCATATTTTTCTTTATTCTTACATATATTTACCTAAAGAGTAATTTTAATAATATAATCCATAAATCTCATAAATACTCCTCCTTAAGTATAAATTTAATTTACAAACGTTTATGGATTTATTTAAAAATAAAGGATTCTGAGTGGAAAGTTTCAGAATCCTTTATTTTTATTTTATTTATTAGTAATCCTTTCTTCATCATTTATAATGTTTTTTCTTCTATATTTAAGAATTATTTTTTCTTTAATTTCATATGGAAAGTTTAACATTCTATCTAGTATATTTAATTTTATTTTATTTACAAAAAACATTATAATTTCACATAATACTATAGATATAAATATATCTATAACAAAATGTTGTTTTATAAAAACCGTAGATAATATTATCAATACTCCTATAATTTGAGTATAATAAAATACCTTTTTAGAATCTTTATATTTAGTATACCTCATTATATAATACGTAGTTAAAACATGTAGATATGGAAAGCAATTAAACGGCTTGTCTATTTGATAAATTAAATTAACAATCCAATCAAAAACAGTTTTATTATCTACTCCAGGTCTATTTATTTCTGTTGGAAAAAAGTAATATATTAAATAACATATACTCATTCCAATAAAAAAGGATATAAACGTCTTTATATATTCTCTTCTTGATTTTACTAATATAAAAATAAATCCGATAACTATATAAATATACCAATATATATATGGTATTACGAATATTGAATTAAACTCTATATAGTTATCTAACTTAATGGTTAAATCGTATCCTTTTTCACTAGTATGACTAGCTAAAATATAATTAATATTTATTATGGGTATAATCAAAAACCATATCAAATCCAATATTTTAATTTGACTTTTCTCTGAAAATTTTATTGTATCTAAATTAATTTCCATATAGCCCTCCCCACTCTCCTTATTATTCAATTTCTTCATTATTATTGTACGTTCACTTCAATTATTTTTATTACCATTTCTATATTGTAAATAACAAAAAATCTCCTTATAATGAAATTTACTTAGTAAACTTCATAATATTTTATCAAGTAAACTCTAAATATTAATTTCAATATACAGAAAAGCTTATAGTTTCTTGTACATAAAAAAAGTCCTTACACCTTAATTACGCTGTAAAGACTATAAAATATTTTAAAATTTTAAATATTTAATCTATATTATATTGTACTTTTTTTAATACTTATAAGTACTCTTATTTAAACTTCCTTTACTGCTATTCTTAACTATCCAATAATTTAAACATTTCTGCTACTGACTTTTTAATACTATCTGGTAAATTACTTAATGCCTTTTGTCTTTTTCTTTCATCTTGTATTTGAGCTATTCTCATTATTTCTTGTTGTAAACCAGGAGTTCTATTTAATTCCCCTAATAATCTATTAAACTTCTCTGCAAAAACTGGATCTTCATTCATTTTTTCTATTTACTCTCATGATAAGTTCATATGGATTCATACTTTGTACTCTCCTTGAATTCTTTATAATTTTATAATATTCTTCAAATTTATAAATGTTCATTATTAAACTTATCATATATCATAAATAAATAAGTTTTTGTACATTTTATTTATTTGCCTTGCATAAATGTTGTCCTAAAATGAAAAACTATTTAAAAGATTTATCTAAGGAGATGTTTTTTTGGGATATTCATTTAACAAATTTTTATTATGTATATTTAAACTTATTATATTTTCAACAATATTGACTTTCTCTTATAATTTCCAAGCTTTTAGCGATGATAATAAAAAAATTGTTTATCTAACTTTTGATGATGGACCTAGTAAAAATACGGAATTAATTTTAAACATTTTAAAAGAAAATGATGTTCATGCAACATTTTTTATAATTTCTCCATATATAGAACCACATATAAAGTTTGTTCAAAGAGCTTATGAAGAAGGAAATGCTATAGGTAATCATACTGCTGATCATGAATTTGAGCATATTTATACTTCTGAAGATGCATTCTTTAAAAGTTTTAATAAGCAACAAGAATTTATTAAAGATACAACTGGATCTTGTTGTACTATTTTTAGGTTTCCTGGTGGATCACATAATACTCTTGTAAGAAATGCCAGAGGAAAAGATTTTACTGCTAATATCACAAAAAAGTTAAATGAACAAGGAATTAGTGTTTATGATTGGAATGTTGATTCTGGCGATGCTAAAGGTAACAATATTCCTGCTAGTGTTTTAATTAATAATGTTTCAAAAAATCTTAAAGATAAAGATGGTAATTATAAAAATCCAGCTATTATTCTTATGCATGACTGTATGACAAAAAATACTACAGTAGAAGCTTTACCTGGAATAATTAAATTACTAAAAGATGAGGGCTATACATTTGAGATATTAAAATAATTAATTTATTAAATAAATTTTACAATACTAAAAATTATTTCTTTCTCAAAAAAAATAAGAGTTTTGTATTACTTGTTTAAGTAATTTTTTACAAACTCTTATTTTTTTATTTATATAGTTTTATTATTATAATAATCTATTATATTAATAGTTTATACCTGCAGCAACAATATTTTCTTTATCTCTTGAAGAACATGGTGTTACTCCATAAGTCATTTCACAATGAGGACATTTATCTACTAATATTTTCATAGTAAAAGTTTTTCCACAACTACATTCTATTTCATGTGGTGTCATTAAAGGAAAATCAGCTTTACCTTTACTTCTTACTAAATCAACTACTGCCTTTCCATCTTTTTTATTCATACTTCCACATCCACAGCTCATTAATATTCCTCCTAAACTTACAAAAATATATACATATTATATACTCAATTCTAAATTTATTCAGTAACATCTGTTACAATAATCACTTTTATTTAATATTTTTTATAATTATATAACGCCTTTTTAACTTTAATATATAAATAGACCACTTTTTCTCTAATTTTCAAAGCCTTAAAAGCTTTTAGTAATTATTCTAATAATTTTTCAAAATAAAAACACATCATTTTTATATAACGAATATACTATAGTATATTATTTACACTTAGGAGGATAAGTTTATGAGCGGAAGAATAGGAAATTGCACTTTTAAAACTGGTAGTAATCAACAAATAGATGCAGTTGCAAGGTTACCAAGGGAAAATAGGAGTTGTATATTTGGTACAGTTCTTGATGAAAATAACCAACCCGTAGTAGATGCTGTTGTTAAATTACTTCAAGTTGTTGATAATTGTTCTTACCCTATACCACTAACCCATACTTTTACTGATAATAATGGACAATTTTTATTAGGTCCTTTATGTCCAAATACAACCTATATGTTAAAGATTTATAGTGACAACGTTCAAATTGTTCGTAAATGTCTAAAAGTAAATTGCCATACTGGTTCATGTATAAGTGCTAACAATCCAACAACAACATCATCATCTGATAATTCATCAAACTGTCGATGTTAATTTTCTTCTTTTAGATAACAATTTCATGCAGAAGATAAACTCTTTTAAGTAAAATGGGTAGCAACGCTACCCATTTTACTATATAAAGAAATTTTTAATTTAACTTCATCTCTACCTCTGCTAAAATTAAATAATATTGTAATAATAAACTTTTAGGAATTTGTATATAAAACTTTTCTATTTTATTTAGCATGTTCTTTACTTTATTGTACATTATACATATGCAATTGTAGCATTATTCATTAATCTTAAAAACTTCTCCTAATTATTTTCTTTTTCTCATAAATCTATATTTCTATAAAAATAATAAAATATTTTTAATTTATCAAATTTAAAATTTCATAATAATAAAATATAGTTATCGCTTAATTTTTTTATTTATCCTATTTATAATTTATTATTATATTTTTTATAATTTATTTGGTCTTATGTCAATATTTTGGACACAAAAAGTCAAACTTTTTTATGCTGCACTTCTAGCTAATAATTCACAT
>NZ_JAJKGM010000057.1:0-13249 GCF_021412605.1 Clostridium celatum | reverse complement strand
AATAATAGAATTAGGCAGACTAAAGATATTATTTATGAAGATGGAAAATTTAAAATTATAGTAGATGAGCAGGGAGTAACTTATCCAGGAATAGTAACTAATCAATTAGTTATAAATGATGAAGGAAGAGTTAGCACTTGCTTATTTTATTTCATTGTTGGAACTAGTTTAGATAGAGAAATATTACAGTCTATAGATAAGGTTGAAGTATTAGAACAGTTAGATGAATATGTATTACAAGCTTTTGAGAATTTAAGAGAATTTGAAGAGAGAATTGAAGCTGGAGATGCTACTATTAGAAAACTAAATGATGATATGATTGCAGCTGAAACTAATAGAGAAAATGCTGAAGCTGATAGAGGTAGTACATTTGATAACTTAGTTACTAGAATGAATAACGTTATTAATGTAGCAATAACTACAGATGAAACTCTAAATAATAATGAAACTGCTAGAATTAATAATTTCAATACTCTTAAAACTGAATTAGAGCAGATTAGAGAGGGGTTACTTAATCTTAATAATTCTATTAGCTTAGATGAACAAAATAGAGTACAAGCTGAATTAGATAGAGCAAATGCTAGTATTGAAGCTATTAATAGATTAAATACTATTAATACTAATATAACTAATGAAGAAGCTACTAGAGTTCAGGAATGGAATAATATTAAAAGTGAAAATACAACTCTTAAAGAAGCACTTACAACTATAAATAATACTGCCAATTCTAATGAAGAAGTTAGAAAGAAAAAAGAAGAGGAACGTATTGCAGCAGAGCAACAAAGACAAGCTAATTTTGAAACTATGCAGCAAGAAAACAATAGTTTTAAAGAAAGAATTGATGCGCAATACGAACATATTGACACTAAAGTTAAAGATGTAGATAAGAGAGTACAAGCTATAGAAGAAAATGGAGTAGGTGGAGGAAATGCTAATATAGATGATACTACTATTTCTAAAATTTCTACATGGTCTAGTAAAAAAATAGAAGACTTCGTACACACAAATGATGATGTAGTATGGAGTGCGGTACAAGGAGAAAACTTATCTATAGAGTATACTAAAGAAGGATATCTTAGAGAAGTTGAGATATGGGGTAATACTTGGCAGGATGATACTGATAGCGTCAATATTATTCATAGTTTTATAGGTAATTATAATTTAGATACGACTTCGGGTTATACTATGGTGGACAATAACTGTATTTGTACTGATTTTATAGAAATTGTCCCAACTGAAAGTTATTATGTACATGGGACTAGGGGTGTTAATGTATGTGCTTATGATAAAAATAAGAATTTCATAAGTGGAAAGCAAACAATATCTTATTTAAACCACCCTACTGATGTATCGGCTAGTAATTTTACATTACCTTCTAATGCTAAATACATTAAAGTTAGCATTAGAGATGTGAATACACCGTATCAAATTGTAAAAGGTACTAATCCATTACCCTATGAACCCTATCATAAAGCTGATTTATCAAATATCCAACATCTAGGTGAGTTATATGTAGATGAAAGCGGGCAACCTATTCTTGATGGTGAAGGTAGAGAACAGTATAAAATTGAGATTGAGAGTAGGAATTTTTATAATGAAGAAGAATTATTAACAATTACACCTAAAACTCATAAAACAACAATTTTATTACCTTGCCAGTTATGCAAAGCTGGTGATGTTGCTGATAGGTTGTTCTGGGATAATGAGAAAGGTAAATATGTTGTTGAGAAGAACCTAAATCAAACGGTTACGTTTAATGGTTCAGAGGATTGGACATTAAATTGGGGTTCAAGTGATAATTATATAGGTTTTAACTTAGAAGGATATAACTCTGATTTTAAAAGTTATAGTATGAATTATTTAAATAATAAAATTTTAACAAAGACAGAGTACTTATCTCTGACTACTAAAGATTTTGAGTGGATTTCTTTACATTCAAGTAGAATAGCTTTTAAAGTGGCTAAGAATAGGCTTTCTACGTCTGATTTAGAAGGTATAAAAGCATGGGTAAAAGATCTTTATGTGATATATGAATTAGATACTCCACAATTAATAGAAACAACTATATTAGAAGAAATAAAGCAACCAACTTACAAGGATTTAACTCACTTGTTTGTAACTGGTGGATTAGATGGAACTATAAAAGCTAAATCACCTTTAGACGGTGGTCAAGCTATACAAACTTTAAGTGCTAAGAATGTAGCTTTAAATGAGGAAGTTATCACATTAAGTTTAGAAAATGAAGAAATTAAAGAAGTAAATAATACTCAAGATATATTAATAGATACAACAATGATGGCTACAGATGAAGTATATACAATGTTAGAGCCTATCTTAGAAATGATGCCAATGACAATGAGTATAGATGGAGAAATGAAAGGGGGTAGTTCAAAAATGGTGGATATGTATGTAGCTATGGTACAAAGAGGACTTAAAACAATAGAGCAAGTACCAGCAAGATATAGAGAAGAAGTTAGAGAAATACTTGCAAAATTGGAAAAGTAATTGATAAAAGTAATTTTTGAAAATTAAATAGTATGGTATTTACAAAATATGCTATAATTAACTCATAATTGTATTAATTTTTCGTGAATATACTTAAATTGAAAGGAATGAATTAGATGGTAGAAGCAGAGTTAGTTGCTATTAAAGTATCACCTTTACTTATTAGCATTGGAATTATAATTATTATTGGAGTAGGCTTATTAATCTATATGAAAAAAAGAAATAAGTCATAATGTTAAACTTAGACGAACCAATGTATTATTTTAGGTTCGGTAATTTAAAAAGGGGGAGATTAGAGGTGTTTTTAGAACATAAAACAGATAAGATAATTAAAGGTATCTTTATTGGAGTTATCATTTACTTTATTGGTTATGGACTATTATTTTTAGCCACGCTTTCAAATACAACTTCGGAAATTGGGCATTATATTACAGTAGGAATGTTCTATTTAGGAAATCTCTGTAAACCTATAGGAATTCTAGTTGTTTTTAATTCTTTATGTGACATATTATATAAAGCATTAAAAGCACTTGATAAGTATACTAATGAACATTCTTAATAATTAGTGTGAGTAATAAATATAATTATTATTGGTGTAATAATTAATATGTATCTAACGTATATTCTTATAGGGGGTGATATTAAAATGAAATTAAGGAAAATTTTTTGCTGTATAATTAGCATTATAATATTCTTAACTATAATATTAACCAATAGTATCTCAAAGCCTAATGAGGAAATTAAAAAAACTAAAGTAACAATTAATTATAATAACAAAATCAGTACTGAAGACATAGAAGATTCAAATGAAGTTAGGGTTTCTACACCAGGAAGTGGTTCGGAAGGCGGTATAATTGTTTTGCCAGTTCCTGATGCAAGTAAGCAGCTTATTTTAGATGCTTTATAAACTCCTAATTTGTTGAGTGGGTTATACAAACAATAGATAAAAATTGTTACTTAAAATTGATATAATATGAAAAATAAAAATAAGAATAGATATAATAGATTAGTGATTCCAAGAATATTAAATATAGTTAAGTCGTTAATAATATTATATTTCTATTATCTCTAAACTTATTTTTATTAAAAAAACTGAATAGGTTATTAAATAATCACGTAGCAAATAAAAAACCTATTCGTTTTTAGAAGAATATACCTTGCATTAATATTTTATAGAAAAAATATTAAATATATTCACAAACCTTAATTATTTATAAAGGTTATTAAAGAAGTCAAATAAAATATAACTTCCTTAAAAGAGAATAAGTTGTTAATTAAATCCCGTAGCAATCAACTTATTCTCTTAGTGGGTGAAATAATTCACAGTAATATTTTATGAAGGGATATTAAATATATTCATGGAAAAGTTAGGAGCCGAAAGGCTCTTTTTTAATACAAAAAATAAAGGAAGGTGTAAACGTGGAGACAATAAGCATTGCATTAATTTGTAGCATTATAGGAGCAGGAATAAGTTATTTTACTTTTCAAAGAAATCGTACAAATGATATTAGAGCAGATACAAGAGAGGAAGCAGATACTAGGGCTAAATTAGATTACATAGCAACTGCTGTAGATGAAATAAGATTAGATAATAAAGCTAGGGATAGGGAAATTACAGAGATGAGAGAAAAGGTAATTAGAATTGAAGAAAGTGTTAAATCAGCTCATAAAAGAATAGATGGATTAGAAGAAGGAGCGTGTTAATTATGTCAAAAGTATTAAAATCAATTTTAATAAGATTAAATAACAAAGGAACTATTATTTCATTAGCAGCATTAATTGTTTCACTTTTATGTCAATTTGGATTAAACATTGATTCAGATAAGATTTTAGGAATTGTACAAACTATATGTTCAATTTTAATTTTATTAGGATTACTTAATGATCCTACTGAAAATACTTCAGGATATATTCCTGGTGTTAGCGACAAATTAATTGATAAAGAATAATCTAAAGGGCCTATATGGTCCTTTTTAATTTTCATTAAGGAGGTGTATTATATGTCAAACTATGATGCGTGTCTAAATATAGGACATGGGACTAAAAGTAATGGGGTTTATGATCCAGGTGCAGTTTGTGGAAATTATCAAGAGCATTTAATAGCTACAGATATTTGTAATAATGCAGCTAATAAAATAAGAGCTAAAGGAATTAATTTGCATCTTGGAGAACAGAATTATAGTAATAATATTTTAGTAGGTAATAGTTATAACTATAAGTATGCAATGTCAGTTCATTTAAATGCAGGTGGTGGAACTAGAGCAGAGATATATTGTCCTTGTAGAGATAAAAATTTAGATGTTGAGTTTTATATAATGAGTGAGCTTACTAAAATAGGACTAAAAAATGGTGGAGTTAAATCAAGAGATTATAATTCTGAACAAACATTTATAAGAACAAATGGAGTTGCTTTAGGATATACAGATTATTATGGTGAAATAAATAAAGCATACTCACAAGGCGTATCTTTGGATATTTTAGAAGTTGGGTTTATAGATAGTTCTGATAGGGATATTATATTAAAAAATATAGATAAGATAGGAACTATTATAGCAAATGCTTTTTGTATGGTTTGTGGTAAACAACCATATAACTTAAATGGAAATGTAGTAAATAATAATGAAAATAAAGAGGAGATGAATTATTCTATGTATATATTCAGTAAAAATTGGTACTTAAAGAAGTATCCTGATGTAGCCAATAGTGCTACTTATAAAAATGATCCATATAAGCATTATGAGAAGTATGGTAAAAAGGAAGGTAGAAAACCACTTCCACCTATTCCAGTAGAATATAATGAGGGAGCTTATCTTGAATTAAATAAAGATGTAGAAAAGGCAGTAGAAAAGGGTAGCTTTATATCAGGAATAGATCATTATATGCAATATGGATTCTGCGAAAATAGAAGGATATGCAAAGATGATAATGATGCAGCAATTAGAAAAAGAGTTGCAGAGCTTGAATTAAAATTAGAAGAAATTAAAAAAATAATAGATTAATTATTTAGGGCTAGTAGGTAGGAGAAATCTTACTTACTAGCCTTTTTTATTTTTATGGACAAGTTTACCATATTTGTTGTAAAATAAAGAAAAAAGAACTTGTATTCAGACTACCAATCTACACGAGTTCAATCATCAAATATATCTATTAAATCTACTTCTATTATAGCATATATTTGATGATATAGGAATAAATAATAGGGGGATAAATAACATATGGCTTTGCCTGAATTTACGCCTGATGGTCTTTTGCCAGAAGGAATACATAAAGCAAATTTAGATGAAATTAGAGAGAGGTTTTGTTCTTATGGTGATGTAGAAAGAAGAGAATTGTTGTTTAAAAGCTTATATAGTTATATTCAAGAGGTTAGACAACATAAAGTTAGTTTTTATATATGTATAGATGGAAGCTATGTTACACAGAAAGATAGTCCGGGAGATTTAGATGTATTAATTTTATACGATTTTGAATATGATAATAAAGAATGGAGAGAATTAATTAGTGATAAGACAGCACCTTTAAAATTTAAAGGACTACAAATATTATCTGCATTTATCGACTCTTATGGTGAAGATAATCTTCTAGACTTCGCACAAGATGTTAAAGATAATCTAAATTTAAGAAAGGGAATAGTGAGGGTGGTATTATGATAAATAATTTAGAAGAAAAACAATTTATCGAAAAAAGAATAAATAAACTTGAAAATATTCTCTTTGATTTAAAGGAAAGATTACTTCCGGAAAGAGAAGAGCAATATAAAGCAATGGCATCTATATATGTAAGAAAGATAATTGAACTTAGAGAAGAAATTGAAGAGTATATAGGGATGAATGAAGTTTTAATAGAAAAAAGTGATATAAATATTCATGTAAATGGACCGGCTATAGGATATGGTAAGGCACCCATAAGCATAATATCTTCATATTTGGATAATTTTAAAACTTCAGTAAGAAAAAATTACGGAATATTAAATAATAGGAGTAAAGTTCCTAAAGATATAGCGTTATTAACTGACTTTACATTGAATCAGTTAGCAGCAGGAAGTATAAATATATCTTTAAGTATTCCAAATGAACAAACTGCCTTTTTAGATGATATGCCATTTAATAAGTCATTACGTATATATTTTGAATTATTACAGTCAGTAAGTATGAGAGAAGAGGATATTCATATTGATGGGATTGATGATGAATATATAGGAAAACTTTTAAATAATATACTTAAGATACTACCAGATGATAAAAATATAAGAAGTATTGAAGTTTACGGTAATAGAGTTTTTAATAAATCAAAAATATGTTTAGATCATAAGAGTAGAAGGTTTGTTTTAAATAAAATTGAGAGTATAAATGAAAAAGAGAAAAATATATCTATTAATGGAATAATCAGAGAGATAGATTTAGATAAGATGAGATTTTATTTAAGAGAGATTGATTGTGAAGGAAGAGAACAAATAAAATGTTTAGTATCTAATGATGAAATAGAAAATTTAGGTGAATATCTAAACTCACGTGTAAAAGTTATAGGTATTTTAGAAAATAATTTAGTAAAGGTAAAGTATATAGAAAAATATAATTAACAAAAGCACCTAGATTTCTCTAGGTGCTTTTATCATATAAAAAATAAAACCAGCTACAAATGTAACTGGCTCTATGGTGATTTATATTATATAAAAGGATATTAATTATATTTTAATTATACCAATAAAAAGGAAAAATAATCACGTCATAGAATAAAATATATATATATATATATATGGATATAAAAATTAACAAAATAAATTGACAGAATTGAGGTGAGGTATGGTTAAAAATAGACTGAAAGAAATAAGAATGAGAGAATATATGATGGAGCCTAAGGAATTTGCTAAGAAACTAGGGGTAACTGTAAGAAGTTATTACCAATATGAAGAGGGAAGTAGTAGACCAAAGTTAGAAATAGCATTAGAAATAGCTAAAAGGCTTAATAAAAAAATAGATGACATTTGGTACCTGGAATAGTAACCAGGTATCTTTTTTATTTTAAAATGAAAATAATTTATAAAAAAAGAAAATAATTAGGAAACTTTCTAAAATTATTGCATACATATAAAACATAAGACAATTCAAAAAAATTCATTTCTTTAAAACTATAGGAGGTAGTGCAATGCTACTTATAGATTATGCTTTACTAGGTTTAACTGGAGTTGTAATTTACAATGGATTAAATTATTTAGATAACTTTAAAAATATAAAGTGGAATAAGTTACAAAAAGGATTGAAAATAGAAAACTATAAGATTATAGAAAATGAAAAAAATGATTTTGGATATAAGTTAACCATAGAGCTACCACCAGGAGGAACAGTGAGTAAATTAGAAGATAACATAGAAGCTATAGAAAAGGCTTATAAATGCAGGTGCTTATTAAGTAATATACCATTTTCAAATTCAGTAGAAGTTGAATTAGTTACTAAAGAAATAAAGGGGTTAAAGCAACCACTAATTATGTTAACACCATGTCAACTATTATTAGGATATGATTTTAAAGGAAATCCTATAATAGCTGATATGGAAGATACACCGCATATGGGGGTAGTAGGCACTTCAAAAATGGGGAAAAGTGTAGCTATAGAAATGGCCCTAAAAATGATAAATGATAAAGTTGATATAACGTTATTAAATACCTTTACAGATAAAGATTTTACGTCTTTGGATGCAATTAGGATAAATGATTTAGAAGCAATAAAGGAATATTTAGAAGAGCAATTAAATGATAAAAGCTGGAGGGAAAGACCACTTTATATACTTATAGATGAATACAATGTTTTGAGTAAATCTATAAAGAAAATTGATGATGTAATACAAGGTTTATTGGCTCAAGCTAGGCACTTTAATGTATTAATAATATGTATAATGCAACTTGGGAATAAAGAGGATTGTAAGTTTAAAAACTTATTTAATTGCAGACTAGCTTTTAAAACTATAGAGAAACAAACAATATCAGCTTTTTTAGGTTGTCCAGTACAGGATACAAATATTAAAAGACAGGAATTCTATCTTTATCATACTGAATTAATACGTGGAAGGACTTATGATAAAGGATAATATAAATATATTAAATGCAAGGCGCAGAGCGAAGCGAGGGCGAACGATAGCGGAGCGATAGTGTAGCCCGATGCAAAGCCGAGCATTAAAGAGGATATATAATTATATTAATCTTTATAATAAGGAGTTTACGTAATATGGGGGTGTCTACTAAATATAATGATAGACGAGAAGATACAAAAATGTACTCTATAGATAAAGTAAAAGCTATAGTGTATGGGGTTAAAAATGAAATTATACAGTTAATGCTAGATAAGTTATCAGCGGTTATAGATAAAGAACTCATGTATTATGAAAGTAAAGGAGTATCTAAATGTTATAGAAATTTCACCTATAAGGGAATATACTTAGGAATTGAAAATAATTGGAATAAAATTTATAGCAGAAATACTAAAAATGTAGTTTTAGAATGGAATCCAAATAAAGTTAAGTTAGATAAATTTCCGATAGATTTAAGAATACTATTTGAAGATTTAAATAAAGTGGAAGTCATGTGTTTTGATGTGGCGATTGATGTACCAATAGCACTTGAAAATTTAATAGTGTTAAAGCAGCATGAACTACAAAGAATGAATATATTAAGTCACTCAAACGTTGAAACCTATTATATAGGTAAATTTAATGAAAATGGATTTTGTAGGATTTATGACAAGGCTAAAGAATCTAAACTTGATTATGACTTAACTAGAATAGAAATACATTTAAAAAACGTTGGTCTATATGGATATTATGAATCAATAAAAAAGCTTAAACTACCACATGTGTTGATTTTCAATGAATCTAATTTGAATGATATATCAAATACAAATAGAGTGCTAGTACAAGCTTGTTATTTAATTCCGCATTTACTTTCTATGTTAGAGAAAAGAAAAAGGAAGCAAATAAAAGATTTAATTAAAAATAATTTAAAGCAAATTGATATATCTATAGAAAAGATAATGGAAACTTGTTTAAATTTTAAATTTATTTAATAAAGGAGAATTAATATGACTAATACAATTACTATAAAGAAGGAAATATTATTTTTAGAAGGCAAAATAAACAATATTAAAATGAAAGATGATAGTGAGATTCAATATGTTAGTGCAGCTATAATAATTAAAGATGATAATTGTAAAGTTGATTGTAGTTTTAAAGTTAAACCAGAAGAATATTTAGCATTAGAATTACAACCTTATGAAAGCTATGAAGCAACTTTACAAATTGATATACAGGATAAAGTTAAGATTAGGATTTTGGAAATTAGATAGCTGGTGATCTATCATGATAATTAGTTACACATTAGATAATAAGCTTATTTTAAATAAAGAAATAAAAAGTAAAGATATTATCAAATTTACAGGCAAGATAACAACAGCAACAGTACTTATAGTATGTATTTTTAACGTTAAAGTATTTGCAGAAGCTCCAGTGAAATGGTATAAAAAAGCGTTGAATAAAAGTGAAATGTATGTGTATATGAGATTATGGGAAACTGTTTTTGCAGATAGGGTTATAGAGGGAATACAAGCATTACAAGAATGGCCTAAAGAAATTTTAGATGGAATAATTAAAGCAGGATATACGGTAGAAGAGTTAATAGGGTGGTATGTAGAGAATAAATATTAAATAATAAACCAGGATATTAATTATCCTGGTCTAGTTTTTTTATAATATTGTATTTGGATCTTGGAAATTGGCACTTAAATACTTTCCATCTATATATACTTGAATGATGACATTCTAAAATAGCGCATAATTTTCCTACACCATACTTATTTAGTAAGTTAGTTATATTCTCTTCTTGATTTAATATAAATAGTAAATAATCATCGCATAGTATATTCTTATCTAAAATTTTTATTAATTTTAATAAAGTATCTCTGCTAATATTATCTCTACTTCCACGCTCTAGTTCGTTAATAGTTGAACGGCTTAATCCAGTTAACTTAGATAGTTCGATTTGAGTAAGTCCAGATATTAATTTAGCTTTTTTGAATTTATCATTAAATGATGATTCAGATAAATCTGAATACAGAAGAGAATGTATATAGTTTGTAGTTTGGCATATCGTGGTGAAGCAATATGTACAGGAAGTTTAGCAGGTCATAATGCAGTAAGACTTATGATGGGAATGCCACTTTTAATATTACCATCATCTATAGCAATTGGAGATTTAATATCCTATGCAAATGAAAAAGCTGCAACAAGAGAAGGAAGAATGGATAGATACACATTTGCAGGAGCAAATTACTTTAAGAGAATGCAAGAGTTAGGACTTTACACTATAGATAAAGAAGAAATTAAAGATAGAATTAGAAAGCTTAATTTAGACAATATATTTGAACAAAAATTAGTTTAGTATAGATTCATAAAGGTCACTAAGAAATAAATTTAAATTCTTAGTGACCTTTTAGGTTTAAGAGAAAATGTAATACTTTTAATAAGATATATTTTTTAAGTATAAGTATTTCTAAAGGGTGTTGGTATGAATATAATATTATAATTGAATAATATTATAAAGAATTTGAGAATTTTGGGGAAAAGTGACAAGTTTAATAAATGTTTAGGTAAGAAAGAATTGAATTTATTATATTATATTTTTAGTAATTCGGTTGATGTGGGGGCGTAGATAGATTTGTACACAATGTTCCTTATGATGGAGGAGCAGTAGGAATAGGTAATGAAATGATCTAAATAAGTTAGTTGGAAATGAATTAATAAGTAAGCTTAGGGGAAGAGGGATTAAAGTTGTAAATTGTACACTTAGTACTGCAACAAGTCTTAATAATTTATTGTATCAAAGAGTAATAAATGCAAATAATTCTGGTGCAATCTTGTTTGTATCAATACATCATAATGCATGCCCTGATGGATATGGATCAGAGGTTTAATGTAATACTGAATAAGGAATGACTGAAGGTGCTTAAAGTGTTTCCATATATTTCATAAATATAAGCTTTATTAATAGTATTAAGCATAATAAAAATTCATTTAATTTTTCAAGATTAATATTTAATAGTTTAAGAACAAATAAATATGGTATATAATATAATCATAGAAAGTTGGTGTTTATTTGGAAAAAGAAAAGGTCAAATTAGATGAAGTTTTAAAATTTTTGTTTTCAACATCTAATAAGGTATTAGTAAAATTATTAAATGGAATATTTAATGAAAATTTTAATGTAGATGAAGTAGAGCTAACTGTTAGTAATAATGAGTTTGTTGAGGATGATTTAGGAATATTAAGAGGAGATATGTTTTTTGATATTCTTAATAAAGATTATGACAAAGCAAGCTATCATATAGAGTTTCAAACAAAAAATGATAATACAATGATTATTAGAATGTTTGAATATGGTTTTAGAAAAGGAAAAGAACAATTAAAAAGTTTAAAAAATAATAAAGAAGATATAAAGACTATATATTTTCCAAAGCAGAAAGTAATATTTTTTGAAGAGAATAAAAATATTAAGGACCAACTAAAGTTAAAAATAGTATTTCCAGATGAACAGGAGATTATTTATATAGTAGAGGTAATGAAATATTGGGAATATAGTGATGAAGAACTTAGAGAAAAGAAAATGTATCCGTTAATGCCACTGCAGCTTTTTAAGTTAAGAAAAGAATTAGAAAAGGCACATAATAAGAATGATTTAAATAAAATAAAAGAATTATCTAATAATGCAAAAGTGCTTGCTAGTAAATTAGCTAAAGAATCTGCAATATTATTTGAAGCTGATGAGATATTAGGTGAAGATTTTCATAAGATGTTATTAGCTATACAAAATCTTATAGAATATTTAAATAGAAATTATATGAATGATGAGAATATAGAAGATGAGGTGACTACAATGACTAAAACATTATATGACCCTGAAGTTGAAAAAAGAGGAATAGAAAAAGGAATAGAAAAAGGAAGAGAAGAAGGAATTAATCTTACTAAAAAAGTGTTCAAATTATCAGTTGTAGGTGAATCTATAAGTAACATTGCTAAGATATGTGGAATATCAGAAGAAGAGGTAAGAGAAATTTTAGAATAAGATTTAATTTTAGTATTTAAATAATGAATTATACAGAATATTATAGAATATCTAAATAAAAAGTATATGAATGATGAGAATATAGAATATTAGGTTACTACAATGACTAAAACATTATATGACCCTGAACTTGAAAAAAGAGGAGAATTAAAAAAGGCCAAAATAGCAATAAGAAATATGCTACAAAAAGGTATGGATGAAAAGAACATTGCTGAAATATTGGAAGTAGATATGTCTTTAATTGAAGAAGTTTTAAAAGATATTAAATAGTAATATAGAATTTTAATTTTACAAGTTAATAAAATATAAAAAAATATAAAAAATAAAGGTTAAATGTTCAGAAAATGAATATTTAGCCTTTTAATTTAAGAGTACATTCAGTAGGATGTTGAACTAATTGTTTATTTCCAGTAGCAAGTAGGTAATTAATGGAATGTTTAATGTGTATTTATTGACAGTAGCTTGGATATGGCAAATAGAAATTTAATTAATGTTGGACAGAAGTTGAGGGTAAAGTAAGAGTAAGGTGGATGAAAGGTTTATGTATTGAGGTACGTAAGCCTTTTTGTGTGTGCCCAGCATGGGCAACAACTTGACGGTGAAAGTCCGTTGTGGGCTTGGTAGTGGGAACCACTAGCC
>NZ_JAJKGM010000056.1:0-13688 GCF_021412605.1 Clostridium celatum | reverse complement strand
GCCGTGTACCAGACCGGTACGCACGGTGGTGTGAGAGGACGGAAAATAAAATAATTATTTTCCTCCTACTCGATTAATTTAACATATTTTAAAGTGTTTTTTCTTTGTGTAGTATAAGGAAATCAATTTGAATAAAGTGTGAAGTTTATTGACAAATAACGACTAGGGTGATAGACTAAAACATATAGTTTTAAAAACTACATAGTTTAGAATGTCAAACAAAATAACTTAGAGAATAAAATCAAATGAATGGAGAGAGGGCTTATGGTTAGAATAGTAACAGACTCATCATCACTTTACTCAGTAAAAGAAGGACAAGCTAATGGAATTATAGTTGCACCACTTACTGTAACTATAAATGGAAAAACATATAAAGAAAATGAAGAAATTAATACAAAGGAATTTATAGATATAATAAATGAAGGACATATTCCAATGTCTTCACAACCAGCAATTGGAGAGGTTGTAGACATATATGATAATTATCCAGAAGATGAAATAATAAATATTTCAATGGGAGATGGTTTATCAGGTACATATAATTCTGCTTGTATGGCAAGAGAAATGGGTAAAAATCCAGAACGTATACATGTAATAGATTCACAAACTTTATGTGGACCACATAAGTATTTAGTTGATTTAGCAGTAGCGTTAAGTAAATTAAATAAATCAAAAAATGAAATTATATCTGAACTAGATGAAGCAATTAAAAATACAAAATCATTTTTAATTCCAAATGATTTTGATTATTTAGTTAGAGGTGGAAGATTATCTCCGCTTGTTGGGAAAATAGGAAGTGTAATAAAATTAGTTCCTGTAATGACTTTATCAGAAGATAAAAAATCTTTAGTTAAATTTACTACTAAGCGTACTTTTAAAAAGGCTATACAAAAAATTTGTGAAGAAATGATAGAAGATAATGTAAGCTCAGATTTTAAGATTTATATTTCTCATGCATGTAAGGAAGAATTGGCAGAAGATGCAAAAAATATTATACTAGGTTATATAGGAAATGCTGATATTGAAACAAGATTATTAGGGCCTGCATTTACTACTCAAGGTGGACCAGGATGTGTTGCAATTCAATATATTAAAAAGCATAAAGTACTACAATAAGCTAGGGAGGTAATAATGGGTATTCCTGAATTTCATATACCAAGATTTAGTGAATTGCCAAGAGTTCCATTATATAAAGAACAGGTAATTATGTATTTAGAAGAAGTGGCAAAAGAACTTAATATTGATAATGAAGAAAAGCTATTAACGCCAACAATGCTTAATAATTATGTAAAACAAAAGGTTGTTTCGCCACCAAAAGATAAAAAGTATAATGAAAAACATTTGGCATATTTAATAGTTGTTTGTGTATTTAAACAGGTATTTAGTTTACAAGAAATATGTAGGCTTATAGATATACAAATGCAGCTTTATCCAATAGAAATAGCATATGATTATTTTTGTACAGAACTTGAAGAAGCTATAAAATCTGTTTTTATAACAAGAGATTTTTCGTATTCTAATTCAGCATTAAATGTAACAAAAGAAAGTGAGATATTAAGATCATCAGTTATGGCTATTGCTCACAAAATATTTGTTATGTATGAAATAGGAGAAAAAGCTTAAAAAATAAAGATCTACAGTGAAATTTTTGCTGTAGATCTTTTATTTTTAAAAAATTTTTATAGTTTTTATATTCCAAATAATGTAAAATAGTCATGGGTGATAAAATCACTACATTTACAATTAAAGGAGATAATAATATGGATATGTATGGATTTTACACAGGAGAAGTTTTTGATGCTTATAAATATTTAGGTGCGCATTTAGAAGATGATGGAGTTGTGTTTAGAACATATGCACCACATGCTTTAAAAGTAGAGTTAATTGGTGAGTTTAATCAATGGGATGGAAGTGAAATGAAGCGTATAGAGGATGATAAGTTCTTTGAATGTACAGTTCCAAATGCAAAGCCAGGAATGTTATATAAGTATAGAATTTACAGTAAAGATGGAGAATATGTAGATCATTGTGACCCATATGGTTTTGGTATGGAGTTAAGACCAAACACGGCATCTATTATTAGAGACTTGAGAGAATATGAATTTACTGATGAAGAATGGATAAAAAATAGAAGTGATTGTAAGGATAAACCATTAAATATTTATGAAGTACATTTAGGATCTTGGAAGAAAAAAAGTGATGATACTTGGTATACATATAGAGAAATAGGAGAAATGTTAATTCCGTATGTAAAAGAGTATGGTTATAATTATATTGAAATAATGCCATTAAGTGAACATCCTTGTGATGAATCTTGGGGATATCAAAATACAGGATTTTTTAGTCCAACATCTAGATATGGAACAGCAACAGAGTTAAAAGAATTTATTAATAAATGTCATGAAAATAACATAGGAGTAATTATGGATTTTGTACCGGTTCATTTCGCAGTAGATGGATTTGCTTTAGCAAATTATGACGGTACTTCATTATATGAATATCCACACGAAGATATTGCAATAAGTCAATGGGGAAGTAAAAATTTTATGCATTCTAAAGGGGAAGTGAGAAGCTTTTTACAATCCGTAGCAAACTATTGGCTTGAAGAATATCATTTTGATGGTTTAAGAATGGATGCAATAAGTAATATTATTTATTGGCAAGGAGATTCAAATAGAGGAGAAAATAAAGAAGCTGTAGAATTTATAAAAAATTTAAATAGTGGATTAAAAAGAATGCATCCTAATACAATTTTAGCTGCAGAGGATTCAACAGCATATCCGAATGTCACAGAAAAAGTAGAAGATGGTGGTCTTGGATTTGATTATAAATGGGACATGGGATGGATGAATGATACTTTAGAATATTTTAAATTACATCCTTATGATAGAAAAAAAAGTTATCATAAGTTAACTTTTTCTATGATGTATTTTTATAGTGAAAAATTCTTAATGCCTTTTTCACATGATGAAGTAGTGCATGGAAAAGGTACAATTATACAAAAAATGAATGGTGAATATGATGATAAGTTTAGGCAAGCAAGAGCGTTATACATGTATATGTATGCGCATCCAGGAAAAAAACTTAACTTTATGGGAAATGAAATAGCTCAATTTAGAGAATGGGATGAAAAGAGAGAGCAAGATTGGGATCTTTTAAATTATCCTATTCATCAAAAATTTCATAAGTTTATGAAGGAGTTAAATCATATATACCTTAATTACCCAGCATTATACAAAATGGATTATGAATTAGAAGGCTTTAAGTGGCTAGATTGTCATCAAGAAGAAAAATGTATTTATGCATTTGAAAGATATTGTGAGGGACAAAAAATTGTAGCAATTTTTAATTTTTCAGCTGAGAAATATGATAATTATGAGGTTGAAATAGATAGAGAAGGAAATATAGAAGTTCTTTTTGATAGTAATATGGAGCAATACGGTGGTGATGGAAACTGTAGTTATAGAACTTTAATCGAAGAAAATACTAAGTATGTTGAAAGAGAAGATAGAAATGATCATAGTTTGATAATTGCAAATAGCGTTAAGCGACTTTTATCAGTTGATATAAAACCATTTTCAGCAATATATTATGTGTTTAAATAAATTATTAATATAAATCTAAATTTTAAAGTGTAAAATATTAATTTTTTAATTTATAAAAAGAGATGATATAATCTTAAAAATCAACGAATTTTAGAGATTGTATCATCTTTATTTAATAATATTAGTTTAATCATCAAAAAATGATTAAAAATCACAGAAAAATAAGGAATAATAGAAATAATAAACTTTACTGAAACTTAAAATGATGGTATTATTATACAGAAAAGGTTATTTGATGAATCGTAAAAAGGGATGAGGATTAAATATACATAAAAAATAATATGTATAATATGTTTACGTTTTCGTTGGATTACTAATATCAATTAAGGGGAGGGTATAAAAATGAATGTATTTCAAAAAAAGAGTTCAGCTGTAGCAGTTGCCATGGCACTTTCAATTAATTTAGTACCAATGGCTGCAAATGCTGAAACAAAAGAAGCAGCAAATGCTGAAACGGTAAATGTAGGATTTATTAAAGAAGGAGAAAGATCCACTTTATTTAATCAAGACTGGCGTTTCTTTAAAGGCAACCAAGATGGTGCTGAAGCTGTAGATTTTAATGATTCAGCGTGGAGAAATTTAAATTTACCACATGACTGGAGTATTGAAGGTGAATTTACAGTTCAAGGTGAAGCTGAAAGTGGTTTCTTATTGGGAGGTACTGGATGGTATCGTAAACATTTCGTAGTTCCAGAAAAATATGAAGGAAAAGATTTTACTTTAAACTTTGATGGAGTTTACATGAATGCAGAAGTTTATGTAAATGGACAAAAGGTAGGGGAACATAATTATGGGTACACAGCTTTTGCTTTTGATATTACAGATGCATTAGTTTGTGATGGCCAAACTGAAAACATAATTGCTGTAAAGGTTTCTAATCCTATTCCAACAAGTAGATGGTATTCAGGAAGTGGTATTTATAGAGATGTTACTTTAAGTGTTACAGATTCTATACATGTTGCACACTTAGGAACAACAGTTACTACTCCAAATCTTGAAATTCAAAAAGGTGGAGCTGTAGATGTAAATGTAGAAACGGTAATTGAAAATGAATCTTTAGATAATTCAAATGTTACAGTTAAGACTACGATAATAGATGCAAATGGACAAGCAGTTAGTGAGCCAGTAACAACTACTGAAAATGTTGCAAAAGATGGAACTAAAACTGTTGCACAAACAGCTGTAGTTAATAATCCAAATCTTTGGTCAACTGATAATCCTAATATGTATCAAGTAAAAACAGAGGTTATAGTAGGAGATGAAGTTGTAGATACTTATTTTACTGATTTTGGATTTAGATATTATAGCTTTGACAGAGATACAGGTTTCTCATTAAATGGTGAAATGATGAAACTTAAAGGTGTTTGTATGCACCATGACCAAGGGTCTTTAGGAGCAGCATCTTATTATAGAGCTGTAGAAAGACAAATGGAAATAATGAAGGAAATGGGAGTTAATGCAATTAGAGTATCTCATAATCCTGCAAGTGAAGCTTTATTAGAAATTTGTAATCGTTTAGGATTAATGGTTATAGATGAAGCCTTTGATACTTGGACAAATCCTAAGAATGGTAATAGTAATGACTTTTCTAAATACTTTAATGCTACAATAGGAGAAGATAACCAAATAATAAATGGTGAAGCTGATATGACATGGGGTGAATTTGAAGCTAAATCAATGGTTAAAAATGCTAAGAATAATCCATCAGTAATCATGTGGTCAGTTGGTAATGAAGTGTTAGAAGGTATCGGAGGAGATTCTTCTAACTATACTACAGTTGTTCAAAATATTATAGATTGGATTCAAGAAGAAGATACAACAAGACCTGTTACTATCGGAGATAATCAATCTAAGAATGGTAGTAGTAGAGCACAAGCTATTTCAGATGTAGTTGCTGAAAATGGTGGTATAGTTGGATTTAACTATACAAATCAAAATCAATTTAATAGCTTATTAAACAATAATGAAAATTGGATAGCTTATGATTCAGAAACTAGTAGTGCTGTTCATAGTAGAGGTTATTATAAAACTTGGGGAAGAGATAATAGCGCTCTTCAAATGGCTGAATATGACAATAATGAAAATAGAGTTGGATGGGGACATTCAGCAAGTACTGCATGGAAATATGTTATAAAAAATGATAGAAATGCAGGAGAGTTTGTATGGACAGGATTTGATTATATAGGTGAACCAACTCCTTGGAATGGTGTATCAACAGGTTCTGTAAGTGGTCAAGGAGCAGCTCCTAAATCAAGTTATTTTGGTATAGTTGATACTGCTGGTTTTGAAAAAGATATTTATTATTTATATCAAAGTCAATGGAATGATGATGTAAACACATTACATTTATTACCTACATGGAATAGGGAAGATATATACCTAAGCAATGGTGTAGCTACAGTTCAAGTATTTACAGATGCTTATAAAGTTGAGTTATACTTAAACGGTGAAAAAATTGGAGAACAAACTGCTACAGAGCATACTACAGAAGCTGGATATAAATATTATACATTTGGTGATGATGAATTATATCCAACATTTAATGTAACTTATGAAGCAGGAACTTTAGAAGCTAAGGCTTATGATAAAGATGGTAATGAAATAACTAATACAGAAGGTAGAAGCTCTGTAACAACTACAGGTGAAGCTGTTACTGTAGATTTAAGTGCAGATAATACTACTATTGCTGCTGATGGATATGATTTATCTTATATTACTGTTGATTTAGTAGATGCAGATGGAAACATTGTTGGTGGTGCTAACAATGAATTAACTTATACTCTTGAAGGAAATGGTAAGATTGTAGGTTTAGATAATGGTAATGCAGCTGATACTACTTCTTACAAGCCAACTACTGATAAGCTTGGTACTAGAAGTGCATTTAGTGGAAAAGCATTAGTAATAGTTCAATCTACTAAAGATGCAGGTGAAATGACATTAACAGTTTCAGGTGAAGGGTTAAAATCTAAATCTATAACAATTAATACTGAAAATAGAGCCGGAGACGATAAATATATAGAATCTTATGATATAGTTAAAGATTATTATGTTTCTTTAGGTGAAAAACCAGAATTACCAACAACTGTAGAAGCAAGATATAGTGATGGAACAACAGCTAACTTTAATATTGAATGGAATGCTTATGATGAAGAAATATTAAATACTCCACAAATAGCTAAGTTAACTGGTAAATTAGAAGGTACAGATATAGCTGTAGTTGTTAATGTTCATATTATAGGTGATGTAGTTGCTATGGAAAATTATTCAACTTTCACTTATGCTGGTACAACTCCATCTCTTCCTAAGACTGTAAAAGGTTATTTAGTAGATGGTGGTGATAGTGAAGAATTTGTTGTTAATTGGGATTTAGAAGGCAAAGATTTCTCTACTGAAGGTGAAACTGTAGTTGTTAATGGTACAGTTAGCTTATTAGGTAAAGAATATCCTGTTACTGCTTCAGTTAGAGTAGTTGAAGCATTAAGAACAGCAAGTAACCTTGCACTTAATAATGCAGAAAACAATGATGTTCCAACATTATCACAAAGCTGTACTTCTACATCAGATAATTTAAATTCTATTAATAATGGTATTACTAATAATGGAAGTGCAACAGATCAACGTTGGACAAACTGGAGTGAACGTGATTTAACTGTTGATGGAGAGCCAAAGGGAGCTTATATTCAATTAGATTGGGATAATAAACATGCTATTGACCGTTTAGACCTATGGTTCTTTACAGATAATGTATATAGTAGAATTCCAAAGAAAGTAGAAATAAGTTATAAGAATGAAGCAGGGGAATATGTAGTTGCTTCTCATACAAATACAACAGAAGTTTCTTATACTTCAGGAGAAACAACTTATAGATTAGACAATGTAATAAACACAGATAGTATACGTGTTTATATGCAACAACCAGAAGCAGGAAAATGTGTTGGTTTAACTGAAATGGCTGTTTATCAATATGTTCCACAGGTAAATGCTAATGTATCAGCTGCTTTATCTGAAATTAAGTTAGATGGTCAAGCTTTAGCTGACTTTGCTCCAGATAAAATGGAATATACTGTTGAAGTAGAAACATTACCTACAACAGTGGAAGCTATAGGACAAAGCAATGCAGCTGTAACTGTATTACCGATTTATAACAATAAATCATTAATAGTAGTTCGTTCAGAAGCTGGAACAAAGAATGTATATACTATAAACTATGTATTAGATGATGTAGAACCAGAATTAGTTTTAGATATTAATGGAGATGGAGCTATAACTATAGGAGACTTAGCTATAGTATCTAAGAATTTTGGTAATGTTGTATCAGGAAATGAACTAAGTGAAAAATCTGATATAAATAAAGATGGTGTAGTAAATACAGAGGATTTAAAGCTTATTATAGATAATATATTTGGAAACTAATATTATTTTTATTAAATTAAAAAATATCATTATTTAAAAATAATAAAAATAGGTTAATATTAAATGATGACAAATGGTATATTTAAATTTGCAATATACCATTTGTCTATTTTTTTATTCAATAGTACATAATTTTGAGTATTAATAAAGGTTAAGTTATATAAGGTGTATAAAATTGATAGATAAAACTAAATAAGGTAAAATTAAAATCAGTAGGAAATATAGAAAAAAACAGTATTTAAGGGGAAGAGGAGAATATATAATGCCACCAATTAATTTATTGATAAAACCAGCATCAGGTAATTGTAATTTAAGGTGCAAGTATTGTTTCTATAAAGATGTAGCTAAAAATAGAGAAAAAGAATCATATGGGTTTATGAGTGAAGAAACATTATCAAAGGTTTTAGAAAAATCATTAGCTTATGCAGAGAGAGAATGTGTAATAGCATATCAAGGAGGAGAACCTACATTAATAGGATTAGACTTTTTTAAAAAGTCATTAGAGTATGAAAAATTACATAATATAAATAATGTTAAAATAGTTCATGCAATACAAACTAATGGATATACTCTTAATAAGGAATGGGTAAAGTTTTTTAAAGAAAATAATTTTTTAGTAGGAATTTCATTAGATGGTAATAAAGCTACACATGATGAATATAGAAAAAACTTAAAAGAAGAAGGAACTTTTTATAGGGTTTTAGAAGGAATAAATTTATTAAAAAAATATGAAGTAGATTTTAATATATTAACTGTAGTAAATTCTAAGACTGTAAACGAAATAGAAAAAATATATAAGTTTTATAGAAAAAACAATCTAAATTTTATGCAGTTTATACCTTGTTTAGATAAGCTAAATAAAAATCCTGGAGAAGATGTGTATTCTATAACGCCAAAGGAATATGGGGACTTTTTAAATAAATTATTTGATCTTTGGTTTGAAGATTTTAAAAAAGGAAATGAACCATATATTAGAACTTTTGATAATTATTTAGCTATTATCTTAGGATATTTACCAGAGGCTTGTGAGCATAGAGGTATATGTAATAAACAATACATAATAGAGTCTGATGGAGAAGTTTATCCTTGTGATTTTTATGTTTTAGACAAGTACAAGCTTGGAAACTTGAACTTTAATTCAATAAATGAAATAGATAATAAAAGAATGGATATTAAATTTATTGAACATTCAATGATAGAGACTAAACAGTGTAAGAGTTGTAACTATTTTAAATTATGTAGAGGCGGGTGCAAAAGAAATAGAATGGAATTTAACAACAGTGGAAATTACATCAATTATTTTTGCCAGTCATATAAAATGTTCTTTGAATATTCATTAGATAGATTAATAAGTGTAGCTAATTTTATAAAATATAATAAGAATTAATATAAACTGATTTAAAAACTATAATAAAATTATTTGTGTATATAAGTATTAAGAAAAATAAATTTTTAATATTAGTGTCGATACAAATAGTTTTAATATAGTTTTTTTGCTTTATTATATAAGAATATTGCTGAAAAAATACAAAAATATTACAAAAGGTTTATATTAAAAAAAATGGGTGATAAAATTTATTTGAGAGAATAGTCTATTAATTAATACATATTAAGAGGCTAATAAAAAACTGTTAATTAATTTAACAGAATATTTTTAAATTAAACTTAAAAACAGGGGGATATGAGAATGATTAGGAGAAATAAAAAGTTATGCGTAATGATTTTAAGCATGATGATGGTCGCAAATTCATTTACCTATGTAAAAGCAGAAACTAATGTAGTAAAGACAAATCTTGCATTAGAGGATGGAGTAGTAGCAACAACATCAGATGATGAAACATCAGATTTTACTGGAAGTAAAGCAATTGATGGAATAGTTGATTATGAAAATTCAGGAAAACAATCTAGATGGGCTAGTAATACAACATCAGCAACTATAGAAAATAAAAAGTGGTTAAAAATTGATTTAGGTGAAGTTAAAAACTTTGATGAAATAGTAATCGATTGGGAAAGAAAAAATGCAACTAATTATATAATTGAAGTAAGTAGTGATGATACAACTTGGAGAACGATTGAAGAGTTTACAAGTGCACCAAGTGAATATAGACAAGTAGTCAAGCTTGATTCGCAAGAAACTGCACGTTATGTTCGTTTATCTATTTCAAATTATTCAGAAACAGCAGATAAAAGAGATACTGATGGAAGTAATAAAAGTATAACTTGGAATACAGTATCAGTATTTGAACTTGAAGTAAATCAATATCAAGAAGTTGAAAATTTAGCACTTAAGGGAACAGCAACAGCTAATGCTTTTGAAGGTGGAGCGTTAACAGCAGATAAGGTTAATGATGGAAATGATACTACTAGATGGGCTAGTGAAGTTAGAAGTGCAACAACTGAAAATCCACATTGGGTACAAATTGAATTACCAGAAGCTAAAACAATTCAAAGTTTTGTTATCAATTGGGAGAGAAATAATGTAATTGATTACGAAATTCAAATTTCTAATGATGGACAAGAGTGGGAAACAGCATGGGCAAGAACTTCTAAAAACGATAACTGTAGGGTAGCTGCTAATTTTGATCAACCTAAGACGGCCCAATATGTTAGAGTTAAAATAAATAATTTTGACCAAACAGGTACAAATGCATCTGGAGTAACTAATACATGGAATACAGTTTCAATATATGAATTTGAATTATATTCTAATAAATTAGATTTACCAACTTACACAATTGATGATGTTGTAGGTTCAATAACAGCACCTGTTGTAAATAAGGGCGATGCAAAAATGCAAATGCCAGAGGTTCCAGAAGGATTTGAATTAGAATTTGTTGGTGCAGATTACGAGCAAATTATAGGTGCTGATGGAACTATATATGAACCATTAGTTGATACAACTGTAGAAGTTAACTTCAAAGTTAAAAAGGGAGATGAGGAAAGAACTACAGCAGCATTACAAGTACTTGTTCCAGGGAAATATGAAGCTAATGTTGGTAATGAAAAGCCAAAAGTTATTCCAGAACTAGCAGAATGGTATGGAACAGAAGGAAATTTTGAAATTTCAGATAGTACAAGGATAATTGTTGATAGCAATTATAACAATGAATTAATGGAAACAGCTAATAAGTTTGCTAGTGATTATGAAGATATTATGGGAAGAGAAATAGCTGTAGAAGTAGGAACAGAAGCAGTAGCAGGAAGCTTTTTCTTAACATTGGCAACAGAAGATGGTGGTCTTTGTGATGAAGGTAATATTATAACAATAACTGATTCTGTTAAAATCGAAGCTAAGGCTAATCAAGGGGCATTTTATGCAACACGTTCTATATTGCAAATTTTAAAACAAACAGAAAGCACATTACCACAAGGTATTGTTAGAGATTATCCAAAATATAAAGTAAGAGGTTTTATTTTAGATGTAGCAAGAAAATCTTATGAATTAGATTCATTAAAAGAGCTTGCTGAAACTATGGCTTGGTACAAATTAAATGATTTACAAGTTCATTTAAACGATAACTATATATTCTTGGAAGACTATATAAATTCAGATAAATCTAATATAGAAGATGCATATGATGCATATTCTGCATTTAGACTAGAATCTGATCTAAAAAATGAAGCAGGAGAAGGTATCACATCTACAGATGTATACTATACTAAGGATGAATTTAGAGAATTTATTCAATCTTCAAGACAAATGGGAATAAATGTAGTACCAGAAATAGATACTCCAGCTCATGCTTTGGCATTTACAAGAGTGTTTAGAAATTTAGCTTTAGAAGGATGGAATCCAAGAATATCTAATAGACCTGTATTAGATCATTTAGATTTAGGAAATCCAGAATCTTTAGAATTTGTTAAGACTTTATTTAATGAATATATGCAAGGCGATAACCCAGTATTTGATACAGAAACTACAGTTCATGTAGGTACTGATGAATATGAAGCTAATAAGGAGCAATATAGATCATTTACAGATTCTGTTCTTGGTCACATTCAAGATTCAGGTAGAACAGTTCGTATGTGGGGTGGATTAACTTGGCTTGATGGAACAACAGAAGTTAGATCTGAAGGAGTTCAATTAAATGTTTGGTCAAGAGATTGGGCAGAGCCAACACAAATGTATAATGAAGGATATGACTTAATAAATACACTTGATTCAAGTCTTTATATAGTTCCTGCAGCTGGATATTATGCAAACTATCTAAATGCTCAAAATCTTTATAATAACTGGGAACCAAATGTAATGGCAGGGAAAGAATTCCCAGCAGGTGATGACCAAATGTTAGGGGCTGCTTATGCAATATGGAATGACTCAATAGATAAGAGAAGTCAAAGTGTTTCTGAATATGATGTATTTGATAGATTCTTTAAGGCGCTTCCAGCACTTGCAGAAAAAATGTGGGGTGAAGGAGAAGATAAGACATATGCAGAACTAAATGAATTATCTGCAGTTACAGGTACAGCTCCAAATACTAACCCATATTATACTGTAGAATCAGATACTCCTAACTATGTAGAATATGATTTTGAAGAAGAAGAAATATTAGATAAGTCAGGAAATGGATATGATTCAATTTCTAAGAAAAATGTATCACTTGAAGCAGGAAAGAAAGGACAAGCTTTAAGACTTAATGGTGGAGAAAGCTATGTAGAGACTCCAATTAAGAGAGTTGGGCTTCCAAACTCAATTTCTTTCTGGATTAAGAAAGATGGAAATGCTCCAGAAGGAGAACAAATTTTATTTGAATCACCATCTAAATTTGATAATTATGCTATAAAAGCAGTTGATGCTAATGGTAATGTTGGATTTACAAGAGAAAGAGATGACTTCTCATTTAATTACCAATTACCAGATGATGAATGGGTATATTTAACTATTACAAGTGAAAATGAAAGAACTTCATTATACGTTAATAATGAATTAGTTGATACTTTAGGAAATAGACCAGTTGCAACTTTACTTATTCCATTTGAACGTATAGGAAGTACAACAAATTCATTTAAGGGATTAATTGATGGAATAGTTCTTGGAAGTGAATTACCACAAGATGAAACAGTTATAGATTCAACTAATTTTACAGTTACATCTGATAATGAAAATGCACTTGTAAATGGAGTTGAAGGACCAGCATATTTAGCATTTGATAATGACTTAAATACTATTTGGCATTCAAACTATAGTCCATATCAAGCATTACCAGCAACTATTGAAGTGGATATGAAGGAAGTTCAAAATATAGATAAAATAACTTATATTCCAAGACAAGATGGTAGCCCAAATGGAAGAGTGTTAAAGTGTGAAATATTAGTAAAGGCTAATGCAGAAGATGAATATACTAGTGTTGGTACATTTACTTGGGATAATAATATAGCTAACAAGTATGCTAAGTTTGATGCTGTAGATGCTAGATATGTTAAGATAAGCGTTACTGAAGGAGCAACAAATAGCTCAAATCAATTTGCTTCAGCAGCAGAATTTACTATTCATAAGGTAAAAGAAGAAACTCCAGAAATTCCAGAAGAAGTACAAGCAGGAATTAATATGACTATAGCTGAAGAAGTGACAGTTGGAAGTGACTTCGATATAAATGTTAACTTAAGCGACATAAAAGAAAATATGTATGCTATGGAATTTGAAGTTGACTATGATGAAACAAAAGTAGA
>NZ_JAJKGM010000055.1:0-14927 GCF_021412605.1 Clostridium celatum | reverse complement strand
TTAATATTAAATTTTATCCACAACTAATAATAGAAAAACCCTCTGTTTTTAAACAGGGGGTTTTTCAACAAACTGAGCCTAATATGATATAAATATATCATATTAGGCTCTAATTTTATTTAGCTTTAATTATCTTAAAACTGCACCTAGTTTATGCTCTAAAGCTTTTAATATCTTATCGTGAACTTTGGCAATATCTTTATCTTCTAAAGTTTTCTTTTCATCTCTATACGCTATTGCATAAGCTATAGATTTCTTTCCTTCTGGTATTTGTGCACCTTTGTATATATCAAATAATTGAACTTTTTCTACTAAATTTCCACCGGCTTTTCTTATAGTTTCTTCTATTTCAGCAACTAATATAGAATCATCACATAATAAAGCTATATCTCTAGTAACTGCTGGGAATTTTGGAAGTGGCTTATATGTCTTTGTTGTACTTGAAGCTTCAAATAAAGCATCTAAATCAAGTTCTGCAACATAACAATCAACGTCTATTCCATAATTTTCAGTTACATCAGGATGAATTTCCCCAAATACACCTACCTTCTTATTTCTTACCATAAGAGCAGCTGTTTTTCCTGGATGATAACTTGGGTTTTCACTTTCTCTAACATACTTAGCTTTAGCTATTCCTAATCCATCAATTACATTTTCAACTATACCTTTAAGATCTAAATAATCACAATCTCCATAAATACCGATAGTTAAAATATTCTTTTCTGTAGGTAATTTAGTTTCATCTTCATTCGGAATGTAAACTCTTCCAATTTCAAATAATCTTACATAGTCATTATTTCTTGAATAGTTTCTTCCTAAAGATTCCATAATTGAAGGTAAAGTAGTTGTTCTCATAACGCTGTAATCTTCACCTAATGGATTTTTTATTTTAACTACATTTCTTAGTTCGCTATCAGCAGGTATATTAACTTTATCAAACACCTTAGGCGATACAAATGAATAACTAATAGATTGATTAATACCGCTACCAACCATTACTTCTATTACTTTATCATTTAATAATTCATTCTTGTGTTTTGGTTCTCTTTCAGTTGAAACCTTAAATATAGTTGTAGGAATTTTATCATATCCATAAATTCTTGCAACTTCTTCTGCAATATCTTCTTTTATAGCAATATCTATTCTAAATGTTGGAATAGTTATAACTAAATCGTCCCCTTGTAATTCTGCTTTTAAATCTAATGAATCTAAAGCACTCTTCATTTCCTCTTTAGAAATTTCAGTTCCTAAGAATTTATTTATCCAATTAGAATCTACAGTCATAGAACCTTCTTCTTTTACAGCATTATAAACATCGATAGTTCCTTCCATAACTTCACCGCACCCTAATTCACAAATTAAAGCACAAGCTCTGTCTATTGCAAGTTTTGCTAAGTTTGGATCTATATCTTTATCAAATCTTGAAGAACTTTCTGATCTTAAGTTTAACTTTTTAGAGCTAACTCTTATGTTAGTTCCTTCAAAGTTTGCAGACTCAAATATTACTTCTGTAGTATCATCTTGAATTTCTGAATTTAGTCCACCCATAATTCCTGCTACTGCAACTGATTTAGAACCATCTTTAATCATTAATATGCTTGAATCTAATTCTCTTTCTATTTCATCTAAAGTTGTGAATTTTTCGCCATCTAAAGCTCTTTCAACAACAATAGTCTTACTTTCTATTTGTCTTGCATCAAATGCATGCATTGGTTGCCCTAGCTCTAACATTACAAAGTTAGTAATATCAACTATATTATTTATAGGTCTAACCCCTGCTTCTAAAAGTCTTTCTTGCATCCAACTTGGTGACGGTTCAACTTTAACATTCTTAACACCTTTAGCCATATATCTTCTACATAACTCATCATTAACTTCAACTTTTAATTCATCGTTAATATTAGAAGAACATTTAGCTTCATAATTAAAGTTTGGCATTTTATAAGATGTTCTTAAAGTCGCAGCTGCTTCCCTAGCCATACCAACTATACTTAAGCAATCCGGTCTATTTGAAGTTATTTCAAAATCTAATATAGCCTTATTTAATCCTAAGTATTCTTTAATATCCATTCCTAGTGGAGCATCTTCTGGTAAAATCATTAATCCGTGTACTGGCTCATCTCCAGCAATTCCAAGCTCTTCTTCAGAACAGAACATACCGTTAGATACTACACCTCTCATTTTACCTTTCTTAATTTCAGTTCCATCAGCTAAAATTGACTTATGAAGAGCAACTGGTACTATATCTTGCTCTTTCATATTAGTTGCAGCTGTAACTATTTGAATTTCTTCATCTGCACCTATATTAACTTGACAAACATTTAATCTATCTGCATCTGGGTGCTTTTCTATTTTTGTAATTTTACCAGTAACAACATTTTTTATATTATCACCTTGTATAATAACCTCTTCTAAAGCTGATCCTGAAAGAGTTAATTTATCTCCTAATGTATGTGGATCTACGTTAATTTCAGCGTAGTCCTTTAGCCAATTATATGGTACTTTCATCTTACTTTACCTCCTAATTAAAATTGATTTAAAAATCTCATATCACTTTCATATAATGCTCTTATATCATCAATACCGTACTTAAGCATAACCATTCTATCTACACCAAAACCAAAAGCAAATCCGCTGTAAACTTCTGGATCAATTCCACAGTTTCTTAAAACATTCGGATGAACCATTCCACAACCTAAGATTTCAATCCATCCGCTTCCTTTACAAACTCTACATCCTTTTCCTTCACATACAAAACAAGTTGCATCCATTTCAGCTGATGGTTCAGTAAATGGGAAATGGTGAGGTCTAAACTTAGTTACAACCTTATCTCCAAACATCTTTTTAGCAAATAATTCTAAAGTTCCTTTTAAGTCTGCAAAAGTAACTCCTTTATCAATTACTAAACCTTCCATTTGATAGAATATTGGTGAATGTGTTGCATCTACAGCATCTGATCTATAAACCTTACCTGGAGATATCATCTTTATTGGCGGTTCTTGACTCTCCATTGTTCTAATTTGAATTGGAGAAGTTTGAGTTCTTAAAACTATATTATCATTAATATAGAAAGTATCTTGCTCACTTCTTGCTGGATGATCCTTTGGAATATTTAAAGCTTCAAAGTTATAATGATCAAGTTCAACTTCTGGACCATCTTCTATACTAAATCCCATTGATATAAATATTTCCTTCATTCTTTCTAATGTTAAATCAAGTGGGTGTCTCTTACCTATAACTTGCTTTTTACCTGGAAGAGATATATCTATAACTTCACTAGCAAGTTTAGCATTTTTTTCTTTTTCCTTTATTTTAGTAACAGCTTCCTCTAATTTTGCTTCGACTTCATTTTTAGCTTCATTAACTAACTTACCAACTACTGGTCTTTCTTCTGGAGTTAATGAACCCATTCCTCTTAATATTGTAGTAAGTTCACCTTTTTTACCAAGGTATTTTACTCTTATTTCTTCTAATGTAGTACTGTTTTCTGCAGTAGATATTTCATTAAAAGCAGCTTCTTTTATTGCTAATAATTTTTCTTGCATTTTTGGTTCTCCCTTCTTACTTTAATAAAATTTTAATGGGGTTTTATCTTATTAAAAATATTTGTTATATTAATTATTCATAAACAATTGTATATTCTTATAAAATTTCCCATAAAAAAAGGATACTCAGTCCCACAAAGGGACGGAATATCCGCGTTACCACCCTAATTGATATTAGTTAATATAAAATTATACTAACTTTAATATCCATCTTAATTTAAATAACGGCTTTACCCGCTAACCACTACTATTATTTCACAGCTAGGACTCCTGAGGGAACTTCAATATAAATTCCTGTAAAAAGACTTACAGTCTAAGGTCTTTTCTCCCTGTACACTTCATTATATCTACTTTCTCATTCATTGTCTTTAAATATTCATTTACAACTAATTATACAAATATCCAACATTTTTTTCAATACTTTGTTTAAATTTTGTTTTTACAAAGACTTTGTCTAACTTTTTCAAATAAAATAATCGAAGTTGCTACCCCAACATTTAATGATTCTGCACCACCTGGCATAGGAATCTTCACCTTCTTATCTGCTAATGAGAAAATTTCATCACTTATTCCATTTCCTTCATTTCCAACAGATAATATTATTTTCCCACTTAAGTCTTCATCAAAAAAGTTTTTAGATTCCTCTAATGATGTTGCTACTAAACTAAAATCGTTACTTTTTAATTTATTTAAAAAGCTTAAATCATTATCGTAAATAATTGGAGTATAAAATATTGATCCCATAGTAGATCGTATAGTCTTATCATTATATATATCTACTGTCCCTTTAGTTAAAATAATTCCACTTACACCAGCTGCATGAGCAGTTCTTATTATAGTCCCTAAGTTACCTGGATCTTGAACTTTATCACATAATAAATAAAAATCACCTTTTATATCATCTATAGAATTATTTATATTTACCACTGCAATAATCCCTTGTGTATTTTCAGTAGCAACTAATTGTATAAACAGCTCATTTTTCATTTCATATATTTTAATATTATCCATATATTCATTTAAATAATCATTTAATTTATCTTTTCCATTTTCATTTACTATTAAATATTCAATATTACACTTTGCTTTAAATGCTTCTTGAACTAATCTAAATCCTTCAATTATATATTTATTTTCTTTAGTTCTATACTTTCTTTCTTTTAATTTTTTTGTATATTTAAATAATGTATTTTCTTTACTTTCGATTAAAATCAAATCTACACCTCTTACTTTTGTTTAACCAACATATCTTCTAAATTTGCCAAATCTTCTGTAGAGCCAATTGCTACAATTATATCTTTATTTGATATTACATCATCTGCATTAGGTGAAATATTTATACTTTCTCCCTTTTTAATAGCCATAATGTTTATACCATATCTACTTCTTAATTTCAATTGATTTAAAGTTTTTCCATCCCATTCATCTAAAACTCTAAGTTCCATTATACTATAGTCCGGTGAAAGCTCTATAAAATCAAGTATACTAGCTGACACTAAATTATGTGCAACTCTTACTCCCATATCCTTCTCTGGTAAAACAACTCTATCAGCACCTATTTTATATAATACTTTTGCATGTAAGTCACTTTGACCTTTTGCAATAATATATTTTACCCCAAGTTCTTTAACTAATAAAGTTATCATTACACTGGCTTGTATGTTAGAACCAATAGTAACAACTGCAACATCGAAGTTTCTAAGTCCAAGTGTTCTTAGTGCTGATTCATCAGTTGCATCCATTTGAACTGCATGTGTTACAGAGTCTGAAATCTCTTGTACTGAATCTTCATCCATATCTATAGCTAATACATCATGTCCCAATGAATATAATGTCTTAGCTACTGATTCACCAAATCTTCCTAATCCTATAACTACAAATTGTTTATTATTTGCCATTTTACTTCCCCTAACCTATTAAAATTTTTCCTTCTGGATATTTAACTCCACTGTTAACTCTCTTTTTTGTTAAAGATAATACTACTGTTAATGGACCAACTCTTCCTAAATACATAAGTATCATTATTAATACCTTCCCTATATTGCTAAGCTCTGAAGTTAATCCCATACTTAATCCAGCTGTACCAAAAGCTGATGCTGTTTCAAAAATAAGTGATATAAAACTAGCACCTTTTTCTGTATATGATAATAACATAGTTGCTGTAATTACAAGTCCTGCACCTAAGAAAAATAATGTAAATGCTCTATATACTAGATCTTTTGAAAATCTCCTATTAAATACTTCGGTATCCTCTCTACCCTTGATAACACAAATTACAGTAATAAACAAAACACCTATTGTTGTTGTTTTAATTCCACCTGCCGTTGAACCAGGTGATCCACCTATAAACATTAAAATTATTGTCAAAAATATACCTGCAGTGGTCATTCCATCAATAGGTATACTATTAAATCCTGCTGTTCTTGGAGTAACTGATGCAAAAAATGAATTCATAACTTTATCAATAAAAGACATATTTGCAATAGTATTTGGATTTTTATGTTCAAATACAAACATTAATGCAGCTCCTCCAAATACTAATATTGTAGTCACTAGTATTACCATTTTTGAATGAAGTGATATTCTTCTTAAGCTCTTAGAATTATATAATTCACTCCAAACTGTAAATCCTAGGCCTCCAATTATTATTAATGCAGAAGCTACTATAATAACAACAATATTAGAATTATATCCCGTTAAACTGCTATAGTTGCCAAAAATATCAAATCCAGCATTACAAAATGCAGATATTGAGTGGAATACACTATAAAACATCCCTTTACTTAAACCATACTGTGGTATAAATTGCGTTGAAAATAATAACGCTCCAAAGAATTGAACAGATACTGTAAACATTAGAACGTATTTAACCATTCTAACTAATCCTTGAATATTAAATGTATTCATAGCATCTTGCAGTATAAGTCTTTCTCTTAAGGTAATTTTTTTACCTAATAAAATAGCAATTAATGTAGTAAAGGACATAAATCCTAATCCACCAACTTCAATTAATAACATTATTACTGTTTGGCCTAAAACATTCCAATGCGTACCTGTGTCTACTGTTACTAACCCAGTTACACATACTGCTGAAGTTGCAGTAAATAATGCATCTAAAAAATTAGTGCTTTCTCCACTAGATGAACTAATTGGTAATGATAATATTATACTCCCTATTAATATTACTGCTATAAATCCTAAAGCTAATATTTGTACTCCTTTTAATTTAATATTTTTTCTAAAATTCCAATTCAATTTTTCACCTCCACATTTTTACACATATTTATTATTTTACTCCATTTATAAAAAAATATTATAAAGTTCACCATGTATTTTACCATCTTTGTCTAGTTTTTCATAGATATTCACTATTTTTATATTAATAATAATTTGTAGTATTTGTTATTATTCACTTAAATTATATCTTAAATATATATATAATATATAAAAAAATGCGACAAAAGTCGCATTAATATATAAACTATATTTTTATTTTTGAAGGCATGCATTTTTCACATCCTGCACAATAAAATACTCTATCTCCAAATACATTTACTATAGTTTCTATAAATTCTGGGTTTAAGCATTTATCCTTATTATGAATTACAACTTGTTTGGGTGCATTAGTAATTAAACCACTAATTATTATATCTTCTATTTTAGCCTCTGAATCTATCTTACATTCAGAAAGCTCTTTTATAAATTCACTGAATATATCATTTCCATATTCATCTTTCAATAAATATCCACCATTATCTGTAATATAAATATTTATTTTATAAATTTTACTTTCTTGTATATCAACAAAATACTTTAGTAGTTTAACAAATTCTTTATACTCTTTTTCAACCATATACTCTTCTACCACTTTATCAATTATATCTTCTATATCTTCCCGTAATTCTTTCATTCTAAAGGTTATAAAACCCTTTATATTAATTTCATCATTTTCTTCTAAACATGTTTTTATTTTTTCAATTATTTCATTAATTTTATTCATACAGAAAACAATATTTTCTTCTTTTACACTTTCGTCTCCTTTTAAAACATTCATTATTTTTTCTTCTACTTCAATTATTTCCTCTTGCTTCAAAAAGAAAAATGTATCAGTTAAAAAATTAAATAGTTCTTTTTTTCTATATTGTTCTATAACTACATTATAAAGTATATTACTTATATATAAATATATCATTTTCTTTACTTTTTCATTATAACATTCTTCATTGCACATAATTTTAATCAAATGTGTACTACCTTCACCACTTTCTACAAGACCAATAGTAATATCTTTTTTCTTTAATATTTCCCTAAGTTCTTGTAGTTCCTTGACTAAGTCTAAGTCATTATTATGCACTAATTTCATAACTAGCATGGATTTCACTCCTTTCTTAATATTAGTATGTATTAAAAAATTATCTATATACTTAAAATTTATATGTATTAAAAAATTTGTATATTGATTTTTTAATAAAATTTATTTATCTTATATTTAAGGTATTAATAATGAAATACCTATTGAAATTTACTCACAAGTATAAGCTTGTCTAACTAAATCAAAGATTTAGAAACGTACATATGAAACACCTATTCACATTCGTTCATAGGTGTAAGTTCGTTTGACTAAATCGAAGATTTAGAAACTTACTTAAGGAGATAAAAATGATTTGTTTTGTTGATTACAGAATAAGTGATGAAGAATTACTGTCTTTAAAAAATTTAAATTTTGATATAATAAAGATTCCAAAAGATCACAATCTTTATTCAGCTATTGATGGTCATGTTGATATTCAATTAAATATATTAAATAAATCTAAAAAGGAAATTATAATAAATAAAAATCTTCCTCAAAATTTTAAAGATATTCTAACTGAAAAAAATATAAATTTTATAGAAGCTTCGTCTAGACTATCACATAAATATCCTAATAATATTTCCCTTAACGCCTACATTACTGAAAATTATCTTGTCCACAATTTAAAATTTACCGATGAGATTATATTAAATCATTCAAGGGATAAAAAATTAATAAATATAAAACAAGGTTATAGCAAATGTTCTATACTTCCTATTAGAGAAAATGTAATTATAACTAATGATAATGGTATATATAAGACTTTATTATCTGAGGATTTTGAAATTTTATATTTACCTTTTGGCGATATAATTTTACCAGGCTTAAACTATGGATTTATAGGTGGTGTAGGTGGAATGATCAACGATAATACTATGGCCTTCTTTGGTTCATTAGAGCACTACTCCTTTGGTGAAGAAATTAAAAAATTTCTTTACAAGTATGATGTAAAACCTATTTATCTAAATGATGGAAAGCTAGTAGATAGAGGAAGTTTATTTGTTTTATAACCTCTTATATAATACGTTCTGCGACTTTGATTGTTGATTAAGTATTTAAGCTTTATGTGCTTTTTATGATAAAAATTATAAACTTTTTTATTACATTTTTTTATTTTATATTCTCTATTAATTCATCAAACTTTTATTTAATTTTAACTTATACACCTATATAATAATAAAAAGGAAGTTTTTTTATTAAAACTTCCTTTTTATTATTATAATTTATTTGTTCATTTGGCTTAACATTTCACCAATTTCCTCAGATGTAAAAACATAAGTCTTATTGCAGAAATGGCATTTTAACTCTTCATTTTTTCCTTCTTCATATATTTCTTTTAAATCTTTTTCCCCAATAGATATTAAAGCCTTTTCTACCTTTTCTCTTGAACAATTACAGCTAAATTCTGGTTTCATTTCTTCTAATATTTTAAGATCCATATCTCCAAAGATATAATCTAAGATATCATCCATTGTTTTCCCTTCATTCAACATTGTTGTTAAAGATGGTATTTCTTCCAATCTATATGTTATGATATCTGCTAAAAACTCATCTGCACCTGGTAACATTTGAATTATAAATCCACCTGCAACTTTTATTGAATAATCAGTATCTACTAAAACTCCAAGTGATACTGCTGATGGAGTTTGTTCTGAAACTGTAAAATAATAAGCTAAATCTTCTGCTACTTCTCCTGAATGTATTGGAACTTGACCTACATATGGATCCTTCAGTCCTAGATCTTTTATAACCATTAAGTTACCATTTTTACCTATATATCCACCAACATCAAGTTTACCATTTGCATTAAGTGGTAAATCACCATATGGATTTCCTATATATCCTTTTACCTTTGCACCTTCATAAGCTGTAACTACTACACCTTCAGCATCTCCGCCACCATTTATTCTTAAAGTCATAACTTCATTTTCAGACTTTAATGTTGCTCCAAGTAGCGCTCCTGCAGTTAACATTCTTCCTAGTGCAGCTGCTGCAACCGGTGTACATTCATGTATAGATCTAGCTGTATCTACTAACTCTGTTGTTGTCCCAGCTATTATTCTTACCATTCCATCCTTAGCCACTGCTCTAATAATTTTATCGCTCATTAATTAATCCTCCATTAACATTTTCTTTTTTACTACATATACAATTCTTTCACTATTTGCTTGTACATCATTTTTTGTATAACCTTCAAATTTATTTATAACTTCTAAATTTGCTTCATTTAAATAGTGTTCTATTTCTTGCTCTTTGTATGCTCTTTCAAAGTGTTCCTCTTCAAATCTTTCATAAAGATCCCCATATTTAACAAAGAAAGTTAAGAACATAGATAATATCTCTTCTTCAAAGGAATTTTCCCATGTATAGAAAACTTCTTCTTCACTATATGTATAGATATTATTACCTAAAATTTCTGATAACTTATAATATGAATTTATATCAAAAATAAATAATCCATTATCTTTTAAATGCTCATGTACTCCACAAAAATAATTTTTTAATCCCTCTACATCTGTTATATAATTTGTAGAATCTAAAACAGAGGTAATTAAATCAAATTTTTTATTTAAACTTAAACTAGTCATATCCTGACAAATTATTTTGCCTCTTATTTTATTGCTTTTTAATTTATCAAAAGCTTCATTTAACATATCTTCTGACAAATCTACACCATATATATTTTTAAAATGCTTTGCTATTCTTACAGTAACATTTCCTGTACCACAAGCAATATCAAGATAATCTTCAAAATTTACATTATTTAAATTACAAATTTCTAATATTCGCTCTACCATACTATCATAATTAATATCTTCGTTTATTAATTCATCATAAATTTTAGCAAATTCTCCATAAGCCATGATATCCCCCCTTACAGTATTTTTAATTCAAATTTAATTAACTATTCTACACAAAATAACATCGATATATAAATTTCTAACATTTATATTACTATGTAATTGAGACTTTAGTCAATCCATTATTTTCTTCCTAGAATTTGATCATTTGTAGGAAGCTTTAATTCTTTTTTTCTACGTGTCATTATTCCTCCTATTCGTCCTGTTTCTTCTGCTGTTAACCCACCCCATCCATACTCATCAACTTTATCTCTTAATCCTAATTCTTCAGCTATTTCATATTTAATTTTCTCTCTAAGCAATTCTTGTTCATTTAATTGTTTATTTGTTTTAATTTTTGATTTTATTATTTTCTTTAGTGGTGTTTTACTCATTATATTTCCCCCTATAAATTTTATATTTAATATTTTCTCCTATAAATATCTATTTATTCATCATATTATTTGTTTCAAAGCACTAAATATTTCATATAATAAATCAGATACGTTTTTTCTATTTTTTACCTTGATAATTTAATGCATAAAAGGTATAATTTAGATAATTAAATAATATTTAGATAGAGGTGCGGTACTTAAGAGTACTACTAAGGATTTAAGCATGTTAAATTAGTATGAAAGGATTTATCGCCGAAGCATATAACAAAAGCTTTAATGTTATATAGCTGGAAGTATGTATAATATGCATATTTCTGTCACATTATTATGTGATGAGCTATCATTTAAGGAAATTTTTATTAAGTTAAATTATACCTTGAGTGCTATGCTCAAGGTATTTTTTTATATAAAAGTATTAAATTTAACAAAGGGGGTTGCTATACAATGTATAATATAGCAATAGTTGGGGCTACAGGAAATGTAGGTAGAAAATTTTTAGAAATATTAGAAGAAAGAAACTTTCCTATTGAAAATCTTTATCTTTTTGCATCAAAAAGATCTCATGGTTCATATTTACCTTTTAAAGGACAAGATTATTTAGTTGAAGAAACATGTGAAGATAATATAAAAAATAAAAAAATCGATTTTGCTTTATTTTCCGCTGGTGGAGATACAAGTTTAAAATATGCTCCTATCTTTGCATCTTATGGTGCTATTGTAATTGATAACTCTAGTGCCTGGAGAATGAATAAAGAAGTGCCACTGGTTGTTCCTGAAGTAAATCCTGAAGATTTAAAATTGCATAAAGGAATAATAGCTAATCCAAATTGCTCAACAATTCAAGCTATGGTACCACTTAAAGTTCTAATTGACAATTATGGAATTAAAAGAATAGTATATTCAACTTATCAAGCAGTTTCTGGTGCTGGTATGCAAGGTATAAAAGATTTAGAAGATGGTTTAAAAGGTATTTCACCAAAAAAATTTCCTTATCCAATAGCAGGTAACTGTCTTCCTCATATTGATGTCTTCTTAGATAATGGTTATACCAAAGAAGAAATGAAAATGATTGAAGAAACAAGAAAAATACTTCATTCACCTAATTTAAAAATAACAGCAACTACTGTAAGAGTACCTGTTTTAAATAGTCATAGTGAAAGTATAAATGTTGAACTTGAAAAATCCTTTAATATTGAAGATATTATAACACTTTTTGAAGAAACTAAGGGGTTAACTGTATATGATAATACTAAAGAATTAAAATATCCTACGGCACTTGATGTAAATGGAAAAGATGATGTCTATGTAGGAAGAATAAGACGTGATTTTAGTGTTGATAATGGTTTAAACCTTTGGGTTGTCGCTGATAACATAAGAAAAGGTGCTGCACTAAATGCAGTTCAAATTGCTGAATATCTAATTAATAACAAATAATTTTTAGGAGGATATATTATGTCTATTTTTACAGGTTCTGGTGTAGCTATAATTACACCATTTACTAAAAGTGGTGTAGATTTTGATAAATTAAAAGAATTATTAGAATGGCATATTAAAGAAGGTACAGATGCAATAGTAATTTGTGGGACTACTGGTGAAGCTACTACAATGACAGAAAGTGAAAAAAAAGAAACTATTAAATTTACTGTAGATGTAGTTAATAAAAGAATTCCTGTAATCGCTGGTACTGGTGGCAATAATACACTATCAGCTATTACAATGAGTAAGTATGCTGAATCTGTTGGTGTTGATGGTTTATTATTAATAACTCCTTATTATAATAAAACCAATGACGAAGGATTATTTATGCATTTTAAGGAAGTAAATGATGTTGTTAATACTCCTATTATTCTATATAACGTTCCAAGTAGAACTAATATGAATATTACGCCAAACATGCTATTAAAATTAAGTAAATTAAAAAATGTCATTGCAATTAAAGAAGCTAGTGGAAACTTTAGTCAAATTGCTAAAATGAAATCTATTTGTCCGGATATAGATATATATTCAGGTAATGATGATCAAATTGTTCCTTTATTATCACTTGGAGGTATTGGTGTAATTTCTGTAGCTGCTAATATAATTCCTAAAGTAATTCATGATATGGTGTCTTCATATTTAAATGGAGATACTGAAAAAGCAACTACTTTACAATTAAATTATCTTCAACTAATAAATGATTTATTTATAGAAACAAATCCTATTCCTATTAAAACAGCTCTTAATATAATAGGGAAAGATGTAGGAAATTTGAGATTACCATTATATAAAATGAATGATTCTAATAAAGAAATATTAATAAACACATTAAAAAAATATAATTTGATATAAGGGAGTTAGTTATGGTTAAAATACTTTTAAGCGGTTGTTGTGGAAAAATGGGTACTGTGATAAGAAATGTTATAAATGAATTTCCAAATTTAAAAATAGAAGCAGGTATAGATAAATTTCCTAAAGAAATAGGAATTCCTGTTTTTAAAAACCCATTAGATGTAGATATTGAATATGATGTTTTACTAGATTTTTCTCGTTCTGATGCATTATACGATTTAATAGAATTAACAAAGTTAACCCAAAAACCTATTGTGTTATGTTCTACTGGATATACTGATAAAGATTTGAATTATATAAAAGATGCTAGTACTACTCTTCCTATATTTAAATCTGCTAATATGTCTCTAGGTGTTAATCTTATTAATTCTTTGCTAAAAAAAATTACTCCTTTATTGTATGGTAATTATGATATAGAAATAATAGAAAAACATCATAATCAAAAAGTAGATGCTCCTAGTGGTACCGCCTTATTATTAGCAGATAGTATCCGTGATTCTATTAAAGAAGAAACTAATTATATAAATGGACGTCATGGACAAAAGAAAAGAGAAAAAAATGAAATTGGAATTCATGCTATAAGAGGTGGATCAATTGTAGGTGATCATGATGTCATATTTGCTGGTACTGGTGAAGTAATAGAATTATCTCATAAAGCTATATCAAGAGATGTTTTTGCAATTGGATCATTAAAAGCTTGTGAATATATGTCTAATATTACTACTGCTGGCCTATATAATATGGAAGATGTATTAGGGCTTTAAGCATTGATCCCTTAAAATTAGAATATCTAAATTTAAAAGTGAGATTGTATAAATATATAATCTCACTTTTATTTTAATAAGCAGTTATAATTTAAAAGAATATATCTAAAAAAATAAATTTATTATTAAATTTAACTTTTATTTAATTTATTTATATCTTTATAATAGCATTATTAATAATTTAATAATAAAATGCTAAAAATACGCACTCTGAACATATGTTCTTAACATTTCTTTATAAGCTTATTCCATACTTTTTATTTATATTTTTAATTTTTTTTAGCTTCTCTCCTAAATAATTATATACTTTATTGTTCATATTATTGGCTATACAATATAAACATATTTAATTTTGGATAAATCCATACAAGATTGTACATACTATATTTTGAATAGTCATATATTAGGAGGTAAATCTATGCCAAAAGACAGTCAACCAGATAATAAACAAGCTAGAATGGAAAAGTGTAATTATCAAACACCAATAACTGAAGAGGGACATAATCATAATCCTAATGCTAAACATAAATCAGTTAAACCACAAGGTGTTTCAAGTGAACATTATAATCCAGCAGGAAATTAAATAGAAGGACTATATCTTTTGATATAGTCCTTCTATTTAATTTACAGACTGCTGACAAAGTGTCAGTAGTCTTTAATTTTATACAAATATGTAATATAATTTAAAATATATTAATTTATTA
>NZ_JAJKGM010000054.1:0-15687 GCF_021412605.1 Clostridium celatum | reverse complement strand
TATTAAATTTTATCCACAACTAATAATAGAAAAACCCTCTGTTTTTAAACAGGGGGTTTTTCAACAAACTGAGAAAAAGGAATTATATAAAAATATAATTCCTTTTTCTATAGTAAGATAATTGTATCAGATTCACATTAAACATTTATCTCACTTTTTATATTTAAAGCATCTAGATTATCATTTATAATAGGTTCTACATATTCATTAATAAATTCAGTAACTTGACTTGGAGCTCTTCCCACAAATTTACTTGGATCTATAATTGATAAAATTTCTTCTTTGCTTAAATTGAAATAATCATCATTAATTATTCTAGTAATTAAATCATTATCTAAACCTTCACCTTTTACTCTTTGAGATGCATTCATAGAATGAAGTCTTATTCTTTCATGTAGCTCTTGTCTATCTCCACCTTTTTTTACAGCTTCCATCATTATATTTTCTGTTGCCATAAATGGTAGTTCGTTATTAACATGGCTAGATATAACTTTATCATAAACTACCATGTTTTCTGCAATGTTAATATAAAGATTTAATACACCATCTAATGCTAAAAAAGCTTCTGCAACTGATATTCTTTTATTTGCAGAATCATCTAATGTTCTTTCAAACCATTGTGTAGCAGCTGTTATAGCAGGATTTAAAGAGTTAACAATGACAGTTCTTGCAAGTGCACCAATTCTTTCGCTTCTCATAGGATTTCGTTTATAAGCCATAGCTGATGATCCAATTTGATTTTTTTCAAATGGTTCTTCTATCTCCTTCATACTTTGAAGTAGTCTTAAATCATTACTAAACTTATAGGCACTTTGCGCAACTTCTGATAACGTATTTAAAACTATAGAATCAACCTTTCTTGGATAAGTTTGCCCTGTAACCCCATAGCTTTTATCAAATCCCATTTTTTCAGCTACAAAGTTATCTAAAGCTTTTACCTTTTCCTCATCATCGTTAAATAAATTCATAAAGCTAGCTTGAGTTCCAGTAGTACCTTTTACCCCTCTAAGCTTTAATTTACTTAATAAGAAGTCTATGTTTTCTATATCTAAAACTAAATCTTGCATCCATAAAGTAGCTCTTTTCCCTACTGTTGTTAATTGAGCAGGTTGGAAATGAGTAAATCCTAATGTTGGCATATCTTTATATTTTTTAGCAAAATTACTTAGATGATATAAAACAGTTACTATTTTTTTCTTTATTAGCAATAAAGCATCTCTCATGATAATAATGTCAGTATTATCACCAACAAAGCAGCTTGTTGCTCCTAAATGGATGATTCCTTTAGCATCTGGACATTGTAAACCATAAGCATATACATGACTCATTACATCATGTCTAACTTCCTTTTCTCTAGCGATTGCTTCAGCATAATTTATATTATAAATATTAGATTTTAATTCTTCTATTTGACTATCTGTTATATTTAAACCTAAATGCTTTTCACCTTCTGCTAAGGCAACCCATAGCTTTCTCCAGGTAGAAAATTTCATATCATCTGAGAATATGTAGCTCATTTCTTTTGATGAGTATCTTGAATTTAATGGCGAATTATATAAATTTGTCATAACAGTACCTCCGAATATTTTTTACTATTAAACCACTATCATTCGTATTATATCATATTTTTCTTTATTTTGTTAGCATATTTTAAAAAAAATTTCATATTATATAATATGAATTATAAAAGGGGGATGGATATGTATAAGTTAAACATTTTAGATAAGATTTCTATAGTATTAGTTTTAATTGGAGCTATAAATTGGGGAATTATTGGAATACTAAATAAAAATATTGTTGCTATATTAGTTTCAAATTCCTATATACTATTAAGAATAATATATATAGCCATTTTTGTAGCAGCTATTAATCTAATTATCTTACCATTTAGATGTGGCATAAAAACTTTTAAAAATTAAAAATTAAATTTATAATACTGAATATATTACATAAAGATGTAAATAAAAAAAAGTGCTATAAGCACTTTTTTTATTATTAATCTTCTAATGTTTCTATTAACTTTGCAATTTCTTCAGCTGCAAGAGTTTCATCATCACCATTTGCAGTAACAGTGATATTAGCACCTTTAGTTACTCCTAATGATAAAACACCTATTAAGCTTTTTACATTAGCTTTTTTTCCGTTAAATTCGATGCTTACATCAGATTTGAATGATGAAGCCTTTTTAACTAATAAAGTCGCTGGTCTTGCGTGTAAACCAGTTCCGTTGTTTACTACTACTTCTTTAGATACCATTTAACACACCTCTTTACGTTTTATATATTATATAATTATATATCTAACGATTACATTATATAATGGATTTAAAAAAATTTCAATAGTAAACATTATGTTTATAGAATAAAAATTTGCTAATTTTACTTTTATCTATAAATTACCTTGGTTGAACTATTAATTTTATTGCAGTTCTTTCTTCACCATCAATTTCTATATCGGTAAAAGCTGGTACGCATACTATATCACGACCACTTGGAGCAACAAATCCTCTTGCTATTGCTATTGCCTTTACTGCTTGATTAATTGCTCCAGCGCCTACAGCTTGAATTTCAACTATATTTTTTTCTTTTATTATAGCTGCTAAAGCTCCTGCGACTGAATTTGGATTAGACTTTGTTGATACTTTTAATACTTCCATTTATATTTCTACCTCCTAAATTTAAAATCGTTTACATAAAATGAAAATGATTTCTTATAATATTAATATTCTATAAAAAGAAAAAAATTCCTTCTAAAATTCACAAAAAAAATAAAAAATTCATAAAAAAATAAAAAAATAAAAAAATACATTTAGTATTACTACGAAATGTATTTTTTTATTTTTCTATTATTTAGCAAAATCCACTGCTCTTATTTCTCTTATAACATTTATTTTAATTTGCCCTGGATATTCTAACTGTTCTTCAACACTTTTAGCTAAATTACGAGCTAATTCAATTGAACCTGCATCGTCTAATAGTTCTGGTTTAACCATGATTCTTATTTCTCTTCCAGCTTGAATAGCATATGACTTATCTACGCCTTCATAAGAATTGGCAATTTCTTCAAGTTTCTCTAGTCTTTTAATATAAGCTTCTAGTGTTTCTCTTCTAGCGCCAGGTCTAGCAGCTGATATTGCATCTGCTGCTTGAACTAATACGGCTTCTAAAGACATCATTTCTACATCACCATGATGAGCAGCAATTGCATTAACTATTAATGGTGATTCATGATATTTTTTAGCTAAGTCTCCACCTATTAATGCGTGAGGACCTTCTTGTTCTTGATCTACAGCTTTACCAATGTCATGTAATAATCCAGCTCTTTTAGCTAAATTTACATCAAGACCTAATTCAGAAGCCATTAATCCAGCCAAGTAAGCTACTTCAATAGAATGTTTTAAAACATTTTGACCATAACTAGTTCTATATTTTAGTCTTCCTAAAAGTCTTATAATTTCAGGATGTAAACCATGTACTCCTGTTTCTAGAGTTGCTTGTTCGCCTTCTTCTTTAATATCATTTTCAACATCTCTTGTGGCTCTTTCAACCATTTCTTCAATTCTAGCTGGATGTATTCTTCCATCTACAATTAATTTTTCAAGTGCTATTTTAGCTACTTCTCTCCTAATAGGGTCAAAGCTAGATAAAATAACAGCCTCTGGAGTATCATCAATTATTAAATCAACTCCTGTCAATGTTTCGAGTGTTCTAATGTTTCTTCCTTCTCTTCCAATAATTCTGCCTTTCATTTCATCATTTGGTAATGCAACAACATGAACTGTTGATTCAGATACATGATCTGCAGCACATCTTTGAATAGCAGTAGTAATTATTTCTCTAGCTTTTTTATCAGCTTCTTCTTTTGCTTTTGATTCAATTTCTTTAATCATTAAAGCTGCATCATGAGAAACTTCTTTTCTTACTTCGCCTAATAGAAGTTCTTTAGCTTCATCAGAAGTTAAAGTTGAAATTCTTTCCAATTCCTCTCTTCTTTTAGTAAATAACTGCTGAACATTCTCTTCCAATTGATCAATTTCTTGCAATCTCTTATTGATAGTTTCTTCTTTCTTTTCTAAAAGATCACTCTTTTTGTCTAAAGATTCCTCTCTTTGAAGAATTCTTCTTTCAAGCCTTTGAATTTCATTTCTTCTCTCACGAGAATCTCTGTCTAAATCATTTCTTAGTTTGTGAACTTCTTCCTTTGCCTCTAAAATAGACTCTTTCTTAGTTGCTTCAGCTTCTTTTTTAGCTTTTTCAACTAAATCTTCAGCTTCTTTTTCTAAAAGTAAAACCTTATTTTTTGTGGCTTTTTGTATAGCTTTGTATACGATATAACCGAATACTGCTAATAGTAAAATATCAACCAATATAATAGGTAATATTCTATCCAAACTAACACCTCCTCGCATAAACCTCTATTTAATTTATAATCTAATAGAAAACGTCTAGGTGTCATATTATTCTCACTATTCTATGAATATGATAAACCAGTATTTGTTATTATTTTACCTTAGAAACAAAATTATGTCAAGATTACTTAGAGTGTGATAAATAAAAAATGATATGTATTTTACATATCATTTTTTAAAAAGATTATTTTTCATCAGCTTTCTTAACTGCTTTAGGAGCAGTCATTAAAGGTAAGTTATATTTTTCTCTGATTTTATTTTCTATTTCTAAAGCAATTTCAGGATTATCTTTAAGATATTGCTTTGCATTTTCTCTTCCTTGTCCTAATCTTATATCATTATAAGAGAACCAAGCACCACTTTTTTGAACGATATTTTCTTTAACGCCCACATCGACTATATTACCTGTTCTTGAAATACCTTCATTATACATGATATCAAATTCAGCTTGTTTAAATGGAGGAGCTACTTTATTTTTCATAACCTTAACTCTTGTTCTATTTCCAACAATTTCATCTGCTTGTTTTATAGAATCAATTCTTCTAACATCAAGTCTTATAGATGAATAGAATTTAAGTGCTCTTCCTCCAGTTGTAGTTTCTGGATTTCCAAACATTACACCAACTTTTTCTCTTAACTGATTTATAAATATAACAACACATTTAGATTTATTAATAGTACCAGTTAATTTTCTTAATGCTTGTGACATTAATCTTGCTTGAAGTCCTACATGAGAATCACCCATTTCACCTTCAATTTCAGCTCTAGGAACTAACGCAGCAACAGAGTCAACAACTAATACATCAATTGCTCCAGAACGTACAAGAGCTTCTGCTATTTCTAATCCTTGTTCACCTGTATCAGGTTGTGAAACAATAAGATTTTCAGTATCTACTCCAAGGTTTCTAGCATAACTAGGATCAAGAGCATGTTCAGCATCAACAAAGGCTACAGCTCCACCAAGTTTTTGTGCTTCTGCGGCTATATGTAAAGCAACTGTTGTTTTACCAGAACTTTCAGGACCATAAATTTCAATTATTCTTCCTCTAGGAACACCACCTATTCCTAGTGCTATATCTAAATCAAGACAACCAGTGGAAATTGAGTCTATATTAAGCGTGCTATGTTCACCTAATTTCATTATTGAACCTTTACCAAATTGTTTTTCAATTTGACTCATAGCATTTTCGATTGCTTTTAATTTATTTACATCAATATTTGTCATAAAATTACCACCCTTCTTTATGAACATTTGTTCTTATAGTTAAGATTATAAATTATTATTGTAATATAGTCAACAAAAATTAAATTATAATATTAATTCACATTATAGTCTAAAAGTTCCAACTAAAATATTTAGAAGGAACTTTTATAATTATATCCATTATTTGTATGTTTTAATCTGTTATTTCATTGAAATTACATGCTTATTTTTAACAAAATAATCTATGCCAGACACTATTGTCATTAAAACAGCAATTATTAGTGCTATTTTAGGAGCATAAGCAAAGAAAGTTTTAACTATTTCATTATTATTAACCATATTACTTAAATAAGCTGTAGATTCAATATTTACTTGGAATAATAATAATAATATAGCTATTATTTGCGTAACTGTTTTAATTTTTCCCCACCAGCTTGCAGCGATTACTTTTCCTTCAGAAGCTGCTAAAGTTCTAAGTCCTGATACTGCAAATTCTCTAGCTATTATTACTACAGTTGCCCATCCTGGAATTAGGTTAAATTCAACCAATGAAATTAGTGCCGCTGTTACTAATAATTTATCAGCTAGAGGATCCATAAATTTTCCGAAATTAGTTATTTCATTTCTACTTCTAGCTATATATCCATCTAATTGATCAGTTAGTGATGCTATAATAAATATCAATGTAGCAATAATTGAACCATATGGTATGCCTTTTACTACAATGAATATTAGAAATATAGGAACTAAAATTATTCTAAGCATCGTTAATTTATTTGCTAAATTCATTAAAAACATCTCCTATTAAATCGTAGTCCATTACATCGGTTATTTTAACTTTAACTATATCGCCTATTTTTAAATTAGTATTCTTTTTAATAAATATAATACCATCAATTTCAGGAGACATTTCATAATTTCTTCCAATGTAATATTCTCCATTATTTCCATCTATAATAGTATCATAAATATTGTCGATTTTCAATTTGTTTTGTTCTTTTACGATTTTTCTTTGGATTTGCATTAATATTTCTTTTCTTTGTTCTTTTACATCATCTTCAACTTGATTATCCATTTTTGCTGCTGGAGTTCCCTCTTCTTGTGAATATGCAAATACACCAACGTTTTCTAATTTATAATCAGTTAAGAATTCTTTTAATTCGTTGAAATCTTCCTCTGTTTCACCTGGGAATCCAACTATAAGAGAAGTTCTTAAAGCAATTCCTGGAACTTTTTTTCTTAATAATTCAATCTTGTTTATTATAGTGTCTTTATTAGTTTTTCTAGCCATTTGTCTTAAGATTTTTGTACTTATATGTTGAATAGGTAAATCTAAGTATTTAACTACTTTTTTATTAGTAGCAATTTCTTCAATCAACTCATCTGTAATTTCTTCTGGATAGCAATAAAGTAGTCTAATCCATTCTATCCCTTCAACTTCTGAGATTTCTCTAATTAATTCATGTAGATTTTTTTTATTGTAGATATCTACACCATAATTAGTTAAATCTTGAGCTATAAGTATAATTTCTTTTACGCCAAAGTCTACTAACTTCTTTACTTCATTTAAGATACTTTCTTTTGTTCTGCTTCTAAATTTACCTCTTATTTTAGGGATTATACAGTAAGTACAAAAGTTATTACATCCTTCTGCTATTCTAACATATGCTGTATGAGTTTTAGTAGTAAGAATTCTTTCACCTTCATTGATTCCTTCATCAGTATAAGATGTTGATGATACTCTTCTTTGAGTTTTAATGAAATCTAATATTAATTTGTGTAGTTTCATATAGTCATTAACTCCCATAAGTATATCTATTTCAGGAATTAATTCTAACAACTCATCTCCGTATCTTTGCGTAAGGCAACCAGTTGCAATAAGCATTTTACAGTTATATTTATTTTTATATTCAGCCATTTCTAGAATAGTATCTATAGATTCTTGTTTTGCACTTTCTATAAATCCACATGTATTTACAATAATTATATCTGCTTCTTTAGCATTATTAGTTATTTCATAAAATTTATTGATTGTTCCTAATATAAGTTCTGAGTCTACTCTGTTTTTATCACAGCCTAAACTAACCATTCCAACTTTATATTTATTCAAAATATTTTCCTCCTAAGTGTATATAATAATAATTATTATTTTAATTTAACATAAGAATATTTACAAGTATTTTATATTAATCTCTACTATAAAGCTCTTCTTTACTTACTAATACCTGTCTTGGTTTGCTTCCATCTTTTTCTGAAATAATTCCACGCTCTTCTAAGTCCTCCATTATTCTAGAAGCTCTATTAAATCCTACTCTTAATTTTCTTTGAATAAATGAAGTAGATGCTTGTTGATATTCTACTACAATTTTAATAGCTTCGTCTAATAGTTCATCAGATTCACTATCTGATGCGACTTCTGTGGTATTTTCATTATTAATATGGTCTATTATATCATTTGAATAGTTAACCTCTTCATATGATGATTTTATGAAATCTACAACATTTTCTACTTCCTCTTCAGAAATAAATGAGCCTTGCACTCTTAATGGTTTATTTTCTCCTATAGGATTATATAGCATATCCCCTCTTCCTAATAATTTTTCAGCACCAGTTTGATCTAAAATTGTTCTAGAATCAATTCCTGATGAAACAGCAAATGAAATTCTAGATGGAATATTAGCTTTTATAACCCCTGTAATAACATCAACAGATGGTCTTTGAGTTGCTATAATTAAATGCATTCCTGCTGCTCTAGCCATTTGTGCTAATCTACATATATAATCTTCAACATCATTAGGACAGGCCATCATTAAATCAGCAAGCTCGTCCACAATCATTACAACATAAGGAAGCTTTTCATCTATTTCTCCTTTTTTATATAAGTTATTATAGGATTCAATGTTTTTAACTTTCATTTGCGAAAATAAATTATATCTCTTATTCATTTCATTTACTGCCCAATTTAAAGCACCAGCTGCTTTTTTTGGATCAGTAACAACTGGAATAAGAAGATGAGGTATACCGTTATATACACTTAACTCAACAACTTTAGGGTCTATCATTAGAAGCTTAACATCTTTTGGAGAGTACTTATATAATAAACTTATTATTAAAGTGTTAATACATACCGATTTACCTGAGCCTGTAGCACCTGCAATTAGCATATGAGGCATTTTGCTTAAATCACCAACAATACATTTTCCAGTAATATCTTTTCCAAGTGCAAATGCTAATGTTTTATCAGTATCTGTAAATTCTTTTGAATCTAAAACTTCTCTTAAAAACACAGGGGCTTGTTTCTTATTTGGAACCTCTATACCTATTGCCGCTTTCCCAGGGATGGGAGCTTCTATTCTTACACCATTTGCAGCTAGTCCTAAAGCAATATCATCTTGTAAATTAACAATTTTAGAAACTTTAACACCTGGACTAGGTTGTAGTTCGAATCTAGTAACTGAAGGACCTTTTGTTACTTGAATAACTTTAGCATCTACTCCAAAATTAGAAAGTGTTTCCTCAAGTTTATTAGCACTATCTATTAAATCTTTTTTATCCTCATTTTTTAATTGAAGTTTTGAATTTATGTTAAGTAAATCTACATCTGGGAAAATATATTTCTTTTCTGTAGTTTTTTCTAAAGAATTTAAGTTATCTTCAATTTCTTTATTTACCACTTCTTTATTTACTATATTTTTTGTTTCATAAAGCGTAGTATTAGTGGAAAAGGAAGAATTATTACTATTTTTCTCTTCAAAATAATCATCTGCATTTATATCTTGAAAATTTGAAAAAGTTTCTAAATTAGAATTTTTCATAAAGTCCAGTATTTCAATTTTATTATTTATATCATTAATATAATTACATTCTTCACTATCATCTAATTCTGAAGAGATATTCTTTTCTTTTTTTACTTTAGATTTTGATAATTTTTTACTTGGTTTAGGGTTTGTAAAATTATCCTTTAGTAGACTAGTAACGTTTTTGAATTTTATATATATATCATATAAAGTAATATCTAAGAATAATATAATACAAATTAAAATTAAAGTTATATAAACAATATAGCTACCAATAAACCCAGTTAGTTTATAGAGTGGATAAGTTATTAAATAAGCTAAAATTCCACCATGTAAAGATGTACTTGTATAAAATGATATTTTTTTTAATGTATTAGCAAAGTTTATAGTTTCTAGGTCACTAACAGCTTGATTAATATTTATCGTGCTACACAAAAGCCAAACAACTATAAAAAATATTGAAAGGCTAAAAAACTTTCTTGAATAAGTTGCTTTCCCCTTTGATTTTATAGTATTAATACCAAGACAAATTAAGAAAATAGGTATTGCATAAATAATTATACCTATAAGTGAGTAAAGAATTTTTCGTGTAAGAATGGATAAAATACCAGCAATGTTTGTATATGTTGAAAATGCTAATATAATACCTATAGAAATTAATAATATGGCCTTAATATCTCCCTGCATTTCGAAAGAAGACTGCTTGGGCTTATTCTTTCTTTTCTTCTTTTGAGTTGCCATTTTATCTACCTCCTTTTGTAAAAATATAATTGGAAATTATAGTATAATCATAGTATAGTACTATTTTAATATAATTTACAAATAAAAAGAAACTCCCAGAGGGAATTTCTAGTTATTTTTATTATCTGCATTATTTATTAATTCGTCAAGTTTATCTAATGCATCTTTTATACCACCAACTTGATTTATTAAACCACATTCAACAGCCTGTTCTCCTATTAACATAGTACCCATATCGTTTAATAGTTCATCTGAACGCAACATCATTCTTTCTAATTCATCTTTATCTATTTTAGATGTTCTAACAACAAAATTATTTATTCTTTCTTGCATCTTTTTGAAATAATGGAATGTTTGAGCTACACCTATAACAAATCCATTCATACGAACAGGGTGAACTATCATAGTAGCTGAAGGTGTAATAAATGAAAAGTCAGCAGAGGTTGCTAATGGAACACCTATAGAATGACCACCACCTATGACAATTGAAACAGTAGGTTTAGAAATTGAATTTATCATTTCAGCGATAGCCAAGCCAGCTTCAACATCTCCGCCCACTGTATTTAATACTATTAATATTCCTTTTACCTTATCATTTTGTTGCATTGATATCAATTGAGGTATTATATGTTCGTATTTTGTTGATTTAGTTTGAGGTGGTGACACAACATGACCTTCTATTTGACCTATTATAGGTAGTATTTGAATACTTTGATCATCACCACTAGAGTTTAATGTTCCAAGTTCTTTTATTTCTTTAAGTTTAGCATCTTCCTTTTTTTCTACTGATTCATCAGTTGTATTTTTATCCTTTTCTGGAACTTCTCCTTCAGAAGTATATTCAATATTTGAGTTATAGATATTATTTTGCATTATTAATTCCTCCTAATTATAGCTATATTTTATGTAGTAAGATATTAAAATAATCATTTTATACTAATTTCTTATATCTAAAACAATGGCATATTTAACATAACCATTATCATATGTACCTTCTATTATTAGTATTATTTTTTTATCAAGAGTAGGAACTTTAAAAGAACCTTTTTTTAATGAAATTTCTTCATTATTATTTTCGCCATATATGTATGTAGTTAATTTTTCAGGTTTTCTAGAAAATTCAAGATTAATAGTTTCACCTGGACGTACTTTTAAAGAAGGTTTTTTTAGTAAGGTATCATAATCTTCAATTATTACATTACTTACTGAATTTTCTGTATTGTTATTCTTTACAGTAAAGTTGTATTCGCATAAATATTTTGTAGAATGTTTTCCGCGTAAACGTACAATTAAGCTTGGAACAATGTTATCCTGTGCTTTTTTAGGAGTTTTATTTTCTTTGCTATTTGTAGTGTCTGGTGTAACTTCTGTGTCATTTTTATCTTTATTTTTTTCTAATTCTTTTAATTTAATCTGCTCTAGTCTTTGTTGATCAATAACTTTTCTTTCTTCTTTTAATTCTCTTTTTAAATCTTCTAATTTTTTATAATCTTTATTATTCTCATTAATGGATTCGGAATTTTGATCATTTTCATTAATAGGTTCTGCGTAAGGAGTTTGAAATAAAAATAGAACTGTGATTAAAGTTAATAGTATAGTTTTTACTTTTATCATATATATCACCTCTAAATGATAGTTCTAAATTATTTTTCCCTTTTAATTAAATTCTATTTATAAAAAGTTAATCAAAAAAAGTGCATCAAAAATTTGATACACTTTTGATGCACTAAAGTCTAGATTACCAGCAGCCTCCGCAAAAGAATAATAATATTATTATCCACCACCAGCCGCCACCGCAACCACCGTAGCCGCCGAATCCTCCGCAATTACCATAGCCACCGAATCCTCCGCAATTACCATAGCCACCGTAACCACATCCGCAATTATTTTGACCGCAGCAATTGCTAGGGCAACAACAGTTATTTTGACAACAGCAATTGTTTTGGCAACAGCAGTTTCTTCTACAACATTTTCGAGACATGTTACTCATCTCCTATCATTTGTACTTTAATATATTGTATTCATATTAATGATTTAAGGTGCTTTTTAATATTAAACTTTTAATAATTAGACATAATATCTAAAATTTGATAAAATTATGTATACAATCTTTAAAAAAAGAGGAGTGATTTTTTGAGTGGTAATAGAAATAGATTAGTTGCACCTAGAAATACGGTTAATACTAAAATGCTGTATTCATTTTATATATTAAAAGAACTATCCAAAGGAGAAACTGTATTTGGAAATAAAATATTAGAGGTTTTTAGAGAAAAATTTCAAAGTACTAATTTGCCATTTCCTGTTTCTTCAAGCACTATATACGAAACATTATATGACCTTGAAATTAAAGGTTATGTAATAAGTGAATGGGTTGGGAATGAAGTATTAAATAAAAGAAGCAAAAAGATATACCATATTACAGATGAAGGAATTCAATACTATAAAATGCATGTTGCCGACTATGTAGATAATTTAAAGAAAACTAAAAATACAATAGATGTTATGATTAATATGTTGATATAAAAAGAGTAAAGTTTACGAATTATATTTAAAACGTAAACTTTACTCTTTAATATATTGTTCATCTAAAGAACGTAACAAATTTCTATATCCTTCCTTCATAAGGGGATCACTATATAATTCCTTGAAACTAATATTTTCAATATCTTTATTAAGAATTTTTAAATAGTTATTACCGTAGATTTTTTTTAAAATACTAAAAAAAACACTTCTTATATATAAGTAGTTTGAATCAGTAAGTTTATCAATTTTACTTAGAGAAATATGAGCGTTATCAAGTATAGCATAAAATTGATATATGTAACTTAGTTCTTTTAATGAATAATCCTCACTTAAAGATGCGACTATTTTGTGATAATTACTATAAGCTGGAATAGTATAATGCTCTAATGGTTTTTCAGTATTCTGAAGATAGCGTATACTTTGATAAATTGCAGTACAAAAATCTAATCTTATAATATTTATATTTATGTGTTTTTCTTGTAATTTATATTTTTCTTGATAAGAAAAGTCTTGAACTTTTAACTTGTTTTGTTCATTTAATGAGAGTTTATTAATATACCAACTACAACAGGCTCCAATTACTGAACCAAGAATTAATCCACCAGATGAAATAAGAGCTGAAATTAAAGGCATTGACATTTTAAAACTCACCTCTTCATACTAAATTTTAATATCTATACATAATAATAGTATAATCAGAATGGATTAAAATATTATAACAAGAGTATAAAAAAGTGAGTTGTTAACTTCTTCTATTTTAGATTAGATTGATTAAGTTTTATTTTGAAAAGTTCTTCCTGCAATTCATTTATTTTATTATTTGCCTTTTGAAGTTCTAAATCCTTATTTTTTTCAATTTCTCTAATAGTATTATTATTCTTTTCATTTATTTCTAATATTCTGGAAGAGTTATCTAGTAATAAATTTTGAATTTTCTTATTTAATTCCTGATTATAATTAAGTAAGTTTTTGTTTTCTTCTTTTAATTCATTTAAAAGAATTTGATTTTTAACATTTTCTTTATTTGAATTATCCAATAATTGTTTATTATACTCATAATCTTGCAAGTTGCTTTCTAATTTTTTTATATAAGTTTTAAGTTCGGAAATTTCTTTTTGATAAATATCATTATCGTTAGAGAGTTTATTTAAAGTGTTTAAGTGAGTCTGTAAGCTTTGGATAATTTCACTTTTTTCTTTCAGTTCCTTTTCTACTGTTGTAAGTGCTAAATTCACTCGACTAAAACTATCTTTTACATCCTCTAATTCTTGATCTTTGGATATAAGGTTTTTTTGTATACTTTTAATCTCTTCCATTAGTTTTATATTTTCGTTTTGAGCTATAGAAATTACTTTATCTTTCTTAGTTAGTTCTTCTTGAATTTTACTTAAGTATTTTTCTTCTACGAAAGTAGCCATTTCTAAAGAATTTACAAAACTATTTTTTATTGAATCTAATAAAAAATTAAATTTATCTATTTCAGCTTTCCTATCAGTATATTTATTATCTGTAGATATAGTAAAAGTTTCATATTGATTCAATAATGCTAATACCATACTTTCAGCATCGGTAAACTTTGATTGTAATGTGTTTAATCTTTCTTTAGTAGATTTTTTTAATTTTAATCCTTTGGTTTCGATTTTATCTCCCTCTGTTAAATTTGAATTTACATTAGGATTCGTATCATTTAATGAATGTATATCCATATTATTATCTATATTTGAATTAATATTATCATTAAAACTTAAATTTTCTTGAGAATTATCTGTATTTTCCATTTTATTACTCCTATTCTATTCAAAACTTTGGTTAACCATAGTTAACTTAGTTAACTATGGTTAACTTGATGAAAATATTATAACATATTTTAAAAAGGATTTCTATGAAAAAAACTAAAAAAATACCATCAAAAAAAACTGCGTACAATACCGAATGTGCGCAGTTTTTTCTAAAAACATTGATATTACTAGGTTTGTATAGTATATTATTATTATAAAAATATAAAAAGCGCAGTTTGGATGTATGAAAAGCGCAGTTAATTTAAAAAGCATATTCGATTTATAGAAGAAAGGAAATTTTAAAATTATGTTAGATGAAGAAATGTTAGAAATGATGAAGTTCTATGAATTTTATAAAAAAATGAGAGCAAGTGAAGTTAATAGTGAGTTAACTTCAAATTTTACTGAAGATAGTATAAAAACAGAGGGAGCAATTAAAAATAATAATAATGCATCAAAAAAAGTAGAGGTAGAAGTAGAAAGTAATAATAATAATAATAAAGAAGAGAATAAAAAAAAGAATTATAAAGCAACAAGACCCCTAGAAGTTAAAGAATATGAACAAATAATTAAGTTGTGCAAGGAAGGATTTAGTTATTATGATAAAAAGACGGGACGTTCTAGAAAATTTAGACCTAATCCATCATTAGCATTTGCTTTGGCACTTCAAGCTACTTTAGGATTTAGAGCTTCAGATATAGTTAATTTAAAGGTTTCGGATTTCAATAGAAGTAAATTTTCTATTAAAGAAATAAAAACAGGTAAATGGCAAAATAGAGAATTAAATGATGCAATGTATAACAAATTATTAGAATATGCCATTAACAATAATTTAGATAAGGATGATTTTATTTATCCTAATAAAGTAAGAAACATGCAACAACAATTAAAAATAATAACTGATTATTTAGGATATAAAAACATTGGTACCCATTCATTTAGAAAACTTTTTGCTCATACATTATATGAAGAATCAGGACATGATATTGAATTAGTTAGACATGTATTAAATCACTCTGATATAAAAACAACTATGAGATATTTAGGGGTAATCATGAAAAGATTAAAGGAAATGAGCAACAAAATAGATTTCTCTTATGCACTATAAAAATAGTGGTTTAATATAATATGGATTAATATAATAAAAAAATGATTTAGTGAGACTGTAGATAATTTTGTGTAATATAGTTTCTTATAAATCAAATATTACTGGAAATTTTGATTTCCAGTAATATT
>NZ_JAJKGM010000053.1:4181-17120 GCF_021412605.1 Clostridium celatum | reverse complement strand
GCCGTGTACCAGACCGGTACGCACGGTGGTGTGAGAGGACGGAAAATAAAATAATTATTTTCCTCCTACTCGATTTAAATAAATATTATATGAAGTAAATTAACTATATATTACATAGTTTTAATTAAAAATAGCGATAGAAAATGAATTTTTACGACAAAAAAATATTTTCTATCGCTTTTTTTATTAAACACAAAAATGGAAATAATAGTAAATAATGAATTGTAGATGAAAAATAAAGATAATTTAATCATAAAAGAAGGATTGGTGTCTTACGAAAAAATAATATAAGGACAGTAAGTGACAAAATAATTTTACATAAAATGGTATTATTTAATAAGAAAAGAGAAGGGCGGGTGGACTTATGCAATATGGAGTTGATATACCTACATATAAAAGAAAAGAAAATAAAAAAAGTAAAAAGAAAACTAATGTTAAAAATATCTCAGTAAAGATAGGTGCAATTATTATTCTAGGTTTTATGCTTAGTAGAGTTGGATTTGGATTCATAGATGGACTATATTTAGCTCCATTTGGATTAGGATATTTAATAAGTGTAATTAAGAAAAGTAATATAAAAGAATCTACAATAGCTTTTTTATCTGTAGCTTTAGGATATTTAAGTCAATACTTAATAAATAGAGACATAATAATATATATATCAATTGCAGCTGCTATTTTAGGTATAAAATATATAAGTAGCTTAACCAAAAAAGAGGTACAGATTAAAAATTGTTTTGCAATTGTAATTGCAATGTTTGTAGGTTTACAATGCCTATTAGGTAATCAAGATATTAGTATAAATATATTTTTTTCATTAGTAAAATCTTTAATTGTAATACCGGTATTCTTTATGATTAATTACGGTGTTAATTGTATGAAAGAAATTAATAGTAATTATTTTTATTCTACTGAGGAATTAATAAGTTTAGCAATATTAGTATGTTTAATTATAACTGGAGTAGGGGAATTTAATATAGCAGGTATTGCTATAAGAGATGTATTGGCATTAGCAGTTATAATAACAGTTGCTTATGCTGCAGGAAGTAATGCTGGAGCTGTTCTTGGGGTTACTATGGGATTAATAATAGGAGTAGGAAATAATGATATAATGATATCAACTACTTTATATGGAATTTGTGGATTGGTTGTTGGGCTCTTTACTGAAACAGGTAAGATATTTTCTATACTGGCATATTTTGTTGTAAGTTTTATTGTAATGACATATTCTAATAATCTTAATTCAACTATGATTATTCAAATAGCAGCATCAGCATTGATAATGGCGTTAATACCTAAAAATGTAATAAAAAAATTGTTATCAGAACTTAATAATGATGAAAAAAGTAAAGTAATTAGTGATGCTCAAATAGAGGGAATTAAATCTGAATTTGTAGATAGGCTAGAAGTGTTAAGAGGTTCATTAGTAGCTATTTCTAGTTCGGTAGAAAATTTATCAGGAAATGAAAAGTTATTATTAAAAAATAAAGGAACGGCATTAGTTGAAAATTTAGCTGATAGAGTTTGTCAAGAGTGTGAAATGAATAGTAAGTGTTGGGGAAGAGAATTGCATACTACATTTAGTCAGTTTGGAGAGCTTATGCAATCATGTGAAAATAAAAATGCATATTTACCAAAAACACTTGATAAAAAATGTGTAAAGAGAAATACTTTATTGAAAAATGCTGAGGAGTTATATTCAACTTATACTGTTAATGAAGCTTTAAAATCAAGATTGATGGAAGCTAGAAGTATTTTAGCAAGCCAAATGTCTAATATGTCTTTTGCTGTTACAAATATATTAAAAGACTTTAATCAAAATGTTGATAGTTGTTTAGAAGTAGATAAACTTTTAAGAAAGACTTTAGCAAAAAATAAGATTAGATATATTAATATATATTCATTTGTTGATACAAATGGAAGACTTAAAATAAAAGTTAAGGTTGATAGTTATGATGGTGAAAATTATTGTAGGAAGCAAATTTTACCTGTAATTAGTAATTTGATTAAAACGCCATTATATATAGGAGAAAAGGGATGTGTAATTGATCCAAGTACAAATGAGTGTTCTGTAATTATAGAAGAAACACCTAAATATCATATTTCTTCATATGTTGCATTTGAAATTAAAGATGGGGAAAAGTATTCAGGAGATAGTTATAGTTTTGGAGATAATAAGTCAGGGCAATATGTAACTATAATAAGTGATGGTATGGGATCAGGACCAGAAGCAGGATTAGAAAGCGGGGCTGCAATAGATTTAATTGAAAGATTTATAGATGGTGGATTTAGTGAAACTACAATGTTAAATACCGTAAATGCAGTTATGGGAATGAAGTTTAGCGAAGATGAAAAATTTACAACTTTAGATATGAATATTATTGATTTATATACTGGAGATGCTAAATTTATTAAGGTTGGTGGATCCATGAGCTTTATAAAACATGGAAATGAAGTTGAAGTAATAAGTAATTCTACATTACCTTTTGGAATAGTAGATACAATAAATGTAACGCCTATAAAAAAGAAGGTTAAACAAGGTGATATAATAATTACAGTAAGTGATGGAATTGTTGATGTAGATAGAGATAATTTGGGAGATTATAATTGGATAGTAGAATATTTAAAGGATGGACCTAACAATCCAGAAGCATTATCACGAGAAATAATAGATAAAGCTAAAAAAATAAGTGGTGGAAGAGTATTAGATGACATGACTATTGTAGTATCTAAATTATATTCTTCATATTAATAAAAGTGCTCAATAGAGCACTTTTATTAATAATAATTGTATTTATTATGCAAAATATAGAAAGTAGTGAGTTATAATATTTACATTGAAAAAATGTAAATGTATTATAAAAGATATAAGAAACGATTTATAGGAGAATATAAAAGGTGTTAAAAAAAGTAGAAGAATACGTTATAGAAAATAAATTAATAAAAGCAAAAGATAAGATTTTGGTTGCACTATCAGGTGGACCAGATTCAGTATGTTTATTACATATTTTATATAAATTAAAAGAAGTATTGGATATTGAAATTGGTGCTATCCATATAAATCATCTTTTAAGAGGTGAAGAATCTGAGGGGGATGAAAGGTACATAAAAGATTTATGCGATAAATTAGGAATAAAATATTATGTAAAAAGAATAGATATAGAATATATTGCTAATAGCACAGGAGTATCTTTAGAGGTTGCAGGTAGAAATGAGAGATATAAAGCTTTTGAAGAAATAAGAAATGAGTATAATTACAATAAAGTAGCAGTAGCTCATAATGCCAATGATCAAGCAGAAACTGTACTTATGAGAATGATGAGAGGAACAGGACTTGAAGGATTAACAGGAATAAAGGCAAAAAGAAAAGATGGAATTATACGACCTATATTATGTTTAAATAGGTATGAAATTGAAAAATATTGTGAAGATAATGAACTCAAACCAAGAATTGATGCCAGTAATTATGAAAGAGTTTATAGTAGAAATAAGGTTAGATTAGATATATTACCATATATGAAAGAGAATTTTAATAAAGACATTATAGAAACTTTAAATAGAATGGTTTTATTATTACAAAAAGACAATGAATTTATAGAAGAATATTCCAAAAAATGTTATGATATATATTGTAGTAAGAAAAATGATGCAATTATTATAAGAAAAGAAATTTTTAAAGATGAACTTGAGGCTATTAATACTAGAGTTGTTAAAATGGCATTCAAGAAAGTTTCTAAATCTGACCAGAACTTTGAAATGAAGCATATATACAAAATTATAGAATTATCTAACGGAGAAACTGGTAAGCAAATTTCACTAACTAATAATATAGTATGTGAAAATATTTATGGGGATGTACTTTTAAGTTTAAAAGATAATAATAAGAAAACATGCAAAGATAAATTTATAAGTATTAATAAGGAAAAAATATCAGATAATATTGAGTTTGAAAATTACATAGTAAAATTTAATGTTATTGATTCGCAAAAAAAAATAGAATTTTCTAAAGATGACTTAATAAAATTTTTTGATTATGATAAGATAAAAAAGGAAATTATTATAAGAAATAGGAGAGATGGAGACAAAATAATTCCACTTGGTATGAATGGAAGTAAAAAAATAAAAGATATATTTATTGATTTGAAAATACCTAGAGAGGAAAGAGGAAATATACCAATAGTATGTTTTGATGACAAAATTGCTTGGGTAGTAGGACTTAAAACCTCTCAAGAATATAAAGTTACTAATAGTACTAAAAAGATATTAAAAATTATGTTTGACAAAAGGGGATAGAAAAATGCTACAAGATATTGAAAGAGTATTGTATAGTGAACAACAGATAAAAGATAAAATTTCAGAATTAGCCAAAAGGATAAGCAATGACTATGAAGGTAAAGAACTTTTAGTGGTTGGAGTACTTAAAGGTTCTGTAATATTTGCAGCTGAATTGATAAAAAATATAACTATACCATGTGAAATTGATTTTATGGCTGTTTCAAGTTATGGAAATTCTTCAGAAACAACAGGTGTTGTTAGAATACTTAAGGATTTAGATCATGAGGCATGTGGAAAAGATATACTTATAGTTGAAGATATTGTAGATAGTGGAGTAACATTAGATTATTTATTAAATTATTTAAGAGCAAGAAAAGCAAATTCTGTAGAAATTGTTTCTCTTTTAACTAAGCCATCTAGAAGAAAAGTTGATATTGATGTTAAATATGTAGGGTTTGAATCGCCTGATGAGTTTTTAGTAGGATATGGACTTGATTATGCAGAAAAATATAGAAATGTACCATTTGTTGGGGTCTTAAAAAGAGAAGTATATGAAAAATAAAAAATGATATAAAATAAGTACTAGAGGAAAGGGGGGCCTTGAATGAAAAAATATTCAAGTGCAACAGTTTGGATAATAGCTTTTGTATTATTATTTTTATCAGCTTCATTTCTTTTAAATGGAAATAAAGCTTCAGATAGAATAGTATTCAGCGATTTCCAACAAAAATGGATAAATGATGAAATTGAGAAAATAAGTGTGCAACCAGATAAGATGCTTATAACTGGTGAAACAAGAGATGATAAAAAATTCACTGTATATGCACCAGACACTATGTTAGAAATGCTTAATAGTGAGTATACAAAAGATGATGTTAGTATTGAATATATACCAGCATCAAATAATAGTTTTTTATTTAGTATAATACCAACGATATTAATTGTTATAATGTTTTTAGTATTTATTTTTTACTTTACTCAACAATCACAAGGTGGTAGCAGTGGAAAAGGTGTTATGAATTTTGGAAAAAGTAGAGCAAAAATGATGTCGCCAGATGCTAAAAGAGTTACCTTTGATGATGTTGCAGGAGCAGATGAAGAAAAAGCTGAACTAGAAGAAATAGTTGACTTTTTAAAATCACCAGCAAGATACACAGAAATGGGTGCAAGAATACCTAAAGGTGTTTTATTAGTTGGTCCTCCGGGAACAGGTAAGACATTACTTGCTAAAGCAATTGCTGGAGAAGCAGGAGTACCTTTCTTTAGTATTTCGGGATCAGATTTTGTTGAAATGTTTGTAGGTGTTGGTGCATCAAGAGTTAGAGATTTGTTCGAGCAAGCAAAGAAAAACTCACCAGCGTTAATATTTATAGATGAAATTGATGCAGTTGGTAGACAAAGAGGTGCAGGTCTTGGCGGAGGTCACGATGAAAGAGAACAAACTCTTAATCAATTACTTGTTGAAATGGATGGATTTGGTGCAAATGAAGGCATAATAATGATAGCAGCAACAAATAGACCAGATATATTAGATCCAGCATTACTTAGACCAGGTAGATTTGATAGACAAATTGTAGTGCAAAGACCAGATAGAAAAGGTAGAGAAGCTGTGCTAGAGGTTCATACAAAGAAGAAACCATTATCACCAAATGTTAGCTTAGAAATTTTAGCGAAGAGAACTCCAGGATTTAGCGGAGCTGATTTAGAAAATCTAGCAAACGAAGCAGCGCTTTTAGCTGTTAGAAAGAATAAAAAAGATATTGGAATGGATGAATTTGAAGAAGCTATAACTAGAGTAATAGCTGGACCTGAGAAAAAGAGTAGAGCAATTAGTGAACACGATAGAAAGCTTACAGCTTATCATGAAGCAGGGCATGCAGTTGTTATGAAATGCTTAAAGCATTCAGACCCAGTCCATGAAATAAGTATTATTCCAAGAGGTATGGCTGGTGGATATACTATGCATTTACCAACGGAAGATAGAGCATATACATCTAAGGAAAAATTACAAGATGAAATGGTAGGTCTTCTTGGTGGAAGAGTTGCTGAAAAGTTAATTTTAGGGGACATAAGCACAGGAGCTAAAAATGATATTGATAGAGCTAGTGCTATAGCTAGAGCTATGGTAATGGAATACGGAATGAGTGATGAAATAGGGACTATCTCATATGGAACTGATAGCAATGAGGTATTCTTAGGAAGAGATCTTGGAAGAGGTAGAAACTTTAGTGAAGAAATTGGAGCTAAAATTGATAAAGAAGTTAAATCATTTATAGAAATTGCATATGATAGAGCTGAAGACCTTCTAAAAACAAATATTAATAAGCTTCACGCTGTTGCTAATGAATTATTAGATAAAGAAAAAATTGATGGAAAAGAATTCGAGATGATTTTTGATGCAAATTAAAATAAAGAGGTAGCCAAAAGGCTACCTTTTTTATTTATATTTCTAGTTATAAAAACTTATATATTACTATCGATATAAATGAACAGTGAATTTAGTTTTACAAATAACGAATTTAAATTAAATAATAGATATAAAAATATGAATATATACGAATATTTAAATTTGAAAAATCAAAAATATTCGATTTATGTTTAAAAAATACATTTCTGGTGATATAATTAGATATATTATTAAATTAGAATTAAGGAGGTTGTCATTATGAAGAGTGATATTCAAATAGCTCAAGAGGCAAAAATGGAGCCTATAGTAAAGATTGCAGAACAATTAAATTTAGGTGAAGATGATATAGAGCTTTATGGCAAATATAAATGTAAAATTTCATTAGATGTTTTAGATAAAAATAAAGACAAAAAAGATGGGAAATTAGTTTTAGTAACAGCGATAAATCCAACACCAGCAGGTGAAGGGAAATCTACAGTTACAGTAGGTCTTGGGCAAGCATTAAATAAAACTGGGAAGAAAGCAGTTATTGCATTAAGAGAACCATCATTAGGACCTGTATTTGGAATAAAAGGTGGAGCAGCAGGTGGTGGATATGCTCAAGTTGTGCCAATGGAAGACATAAATCTTCATTTTACAGGTGATATGCATGCAATTACTACTGCTAACAATTTATTATGTGCAGCAATAGATAATCATATTCATCAAGGCAACACTTTAAAAATAGATTCAAGAAGAATTATATTTAAAAGAGTTATGGATATGAATGATAGAGCGTTAAGAAGTGTAGTAGTTGGAATGGGTGGAAAATTAAATGGTTTCTTAAGAGAAGATGGATTTATGATAACTGTTGCTTCTGAGATAATGGCTATTCTTTGTTTAGCCACTGATTTGAATGATTTAAAAGAAAGAATGGGTAATATTTTAATTGCATATGATTTAGATGGAAATCCAGTCTATGCAAAACAATTAGAAGTTCAAGGTGCTATGGCTTTATTAATGAAAGATGCTGTAAAGCCTAACTTAGTTCAAACACTAGAAAATACTCCAGCTATAATTCATGGAGGACCTTTTGCAAACATAGCTCATGGATGTAACTCTATTTTAGCTACTAAAATGGCATTAAAACTTGGAGATGTTGTTGTAACAGAAGGTGGATTTGGAGCAGACCTTGGAGCAGAAAAGTTTCTAGATATTAAATGTAGATATGGTGATTTGAAACCAAATTGTGTAGTAATTGTTGCTACAATGAGAGCTTTAAAGCATCATGGAGGAGTTAAAAAGGAAGAGTTAAATACTCCTAATGTTGAGGCTTTATCTAAAGGAATAGTTAATTTAGAAAAGCAAATAGAAAATATGCAAAAGTATAATGTACCAGTAGTTGTTGCTATAAATAAATTCTTGACAGATTCAGAGGAAGAAGTAGAATTTATTAAAGATTTCTGTGGAAAATTAGGGGTGAAGGTTGCACTAAGTGATGTATGGGCAAAAGGTGGAGAAGGTGGACTTGAATTAGCTAATATAGTTAATGATGTATTAGAAAATGAAGAGTCAAACTTTGAAGTATTATATGATGAAAAGCAGAGTATTAAGGATAAAGTATTAACTATTGCCAGGGAAATATATGGGGCTAAGAATGTTTTATATACACCAGCAGCAAATAAGCAAATTGCAGAAATCGAAAAATTTAATTTAGACAAATTACCGATTTGTATGGCAAAGACACAATATTCATTATCAGATAATCCATCACTTCTAGGAAGACCAGAAGGATTTGATATAACTGTTAAAGAAGTAAGGGTTTCAAATGGAGCAGGATTTATTGTTGTATTAACTGGTGATATTATGACAATGCCAGGCTTACCTAAAGTTCCAGCAGCTAATAGAATGGATATTCTAGAGAACGGAGAAATAGTAGGATTATTTTAGGTTTTAAAATTTACAACACTTGACAAATAATATGTAATTGTTAAAATTAAAGTATTAGTTTTAATTACTGTACAATATTAAAATAAAGGCAGCTTTAGGGCTGCTTTTAATTATGTTAAGGTGGTGCGTTTATGATTCTACTGGTAGATGTGGGGAATACTAATATAGTTATAGGTGTATATAAAGATAATAACTATATAGCAGGATGGAGACTTTCAACAGATTCAAAAAAAACTTCGGATGAATATGGAATTCAAATGATGCAATTATTCCATCAAAATGATTTAAATCCTAAAGAAGTAGAAGGTATAATAATATCTTCAGTTGTGCCAAATATAATGCATTCTTTAGAAAATATGGTTAAAAAGAATTTTGATATAAATCCTATAATAGTTGGACCTGGGGTAAAAACAGGAATCAATATAAAATATGATAATCCAAAAGAAGTTGGAGCAGATAGAATAGTAAATGCAGTTGCTGCTCATGAGATATATAGAAGAGATGTAGTAATAATAGATTTTGGTACAGCAACTACTTATTGTGCTGTTACAGAAAATGGGAATTACTTGGGAGGATGTATATGCCCAGGAGTAAGAATCTCTTCAGATGCTTTATTTGAAAGAGCTGCAAAGCTACCAAGAGTTGAATTAGAATTACCAAAGAGTATTATATGTAAGAATACGGTTTCAAGTATGCAAGCAGGGATTCTTTATGGATATATAGGGCAAGTTGAGTATATAGTTAATAAAATAAAAAGTGAAATGATTTCTATGGGATTTGAAAAGCCTTATGTTATTGCAACTGGTGGATTAGAAAATCTTATAGCAAAATCTACAGATGTTATAGATAAAGTAGATTCAAGTTTAACATTAGAGGGGTTAAGAATAATTTACGATAAGAATAAGGAGTAAAATTTATGAAAATAGGAAACCTTAATTTCGAAAAAAGTGTTTTCTTAGCACCTATGGCAGGCGTTACAGATATTTCTTTTAGAGGATTATGTAAGGAAATGGGATGTGGACTTGTCTATACTGAAATGGTTAGTGCAAAGGCATTATATTATGGAAGTGAAAACACCCAAGCACTTCTTAGAATAGCAGAAGAAGAAAAGCCAGTAGCTGCTCAAATTTTTGGAAATGATCCCAAAATAATGGCTGAAGTAGTAGAAAAGCATTTTAATCCAATGGATGATGTGTGTATATTAGATATAAATATGGGATGTCCTGCACCAAAGATAACTAAAAATGGTGAGGGATCAGCATTGATGTTAAATCCCAAACTTGCCGGTGAAATAGTTAGCTCTATTAAAAAGGTTTCTAATAAACCAGTTACTGTTAAGTTTAGAAAAGGATATGATGAAAATAATATTAATGCAGTAGAATTTGCAAAGATGATGGAGTATTCAGGAGCAGATGCAATAGCTATACATGGAAGAACTAAAAAACAGATGTATGAAGGTAAGGCAGATTGGGATATAATAGCTAAGGTAAAGAGGTCTGTTGATATTCCAGTTATAGGTAATGGAGATGTATTTACTCCAGAGGATGCTTTAAGAATGAAGGAAATAACTAACTGTGATGCTATAATGATAGCAAGAGGTAGTATGGGAAATCCTTGGTTATTTAATCAAATAGAGAAGACCCTAAAAGGAGAGGAAGTTATTCCAGTTACAGCTGAAGAAAAAATAAATATGTGTATAAGACATTATGAGTTAGCTGTTAAATATGATGGTGAATATAAAGCTGTTAGAGAAATGAGAAAACATGCATCCTGGTATATTAAGGGTCTACCGCAAAGTAGTGAGGTTAGAAATATAATGAATACTCTTACTACTACTAATGAAGTTATTAGTATGTTAGAGAAGTATAAAAAAGAATTAATTAATTTTTAAATTTATAGGAATAAAAAGTTAATTAAAGGAATAATATAATGAAAATTAGATGATTATTAAATAGTTAGTTATTTTGTTGACAGATGAAATAGGCTGATTTATAATATTTAAAATGATTTTAAGATTATTAAACTAAAATGTTCAATAAGATATTGAATATAGTTAAGTTTGAAGGGGAGAAAGATATGAGTCAAACAAAAAAATTCATAATGACTTACGAAGGTGTTAAAAAACTTGAAGAAGAGTTAGAATATTTAAAAACAGTTAAGAGAAAAGAAATTACTGAAAAAATAAAAGTTGCTTTAGGATACGGAGATTTAAGCGAAAACTCTGAATATGATGAAGCTAAAAACGACCAAGCTTTTACAGAAGGAAGAATAATTCAATTAGAAAACATGCTTAAAAATGCTGTTGTAGTTGATGAAAGTGAAATTCCAAAAGATAAGGTTTCAGTTGGATCAATAGTTAAGGTTATGGACTATGATTTTGATGAAGAAGTTGAATATTCAATAGTTGGTTCAGCAGAAGCTGATCCAATGAATTTTAAAATATCAAATGAATCACCAGTAGGTAGTGCATTATTAGGTAAAAAAGTTGGAGATGTAGTTGAAGTTGCAGTTCCAAATGGAGTAAGTAAGTTTGAAGTCTTAGAAATAAGAAGAGACTAATTGGAGGTATAGTGAATGTCAACGGAAGAAATGAATATTCAAGAACTAGAGTCACAATTTAATGAGCAAGAAAGATTAAGAAGAGAGAAACTAGTTCAATTACAACAAGAAGGAAAAGACCCATTTGATGTATATAAAGTTAATAGAACACATAGTTCTCAAGAAGTAAAAGATAACTTTGATACTTTAGAAGGTAAAGAAGTTACTGTTGCAGGTAGAATTATGTCTAAGAGAGGACAAGGAAAAGTTGTTTTCTCAGATATACATGATAGAGATGGAAAGATTCAATTATTCATAAAGATAGATGAAGTTGGAGAAGAAGCTTTAAAGCAATATAAAACTAATGACTTAGGTGATTGGGTTGCATGTACTGGAGAAGTTTTCAAAACTAAAACTGGAGAAATTTCAGTTAAAGCTAAAACTATAGAATTAATATGTAAATCTTTAAAACCACTTCCAGAAAAGTGGCATGGATTAAAAGATCCAGATTTAAGATATAGACAAAGAGAAGTAGATATAATAACTAACCCAGAAGTTAAAACTACTTTTATGAAGAGAAGTCAAATTATAAAAGGAATAAGAGAATTCTTAGATAACAGAGGATTTTTAGAAGTTGAAACTCCAATGCTTGCAACTATTGCTGGAGGAGCTTCTGCTAGACCATTTATAACTCACCACAATACATTAGATTTAGATATGTTCTTAAGAATAGCTCCAGAGTTATACTTAAAGAGATGTATTGTTGCAGGATTTGAAAAAGTTTATGAATTAGGAAGAACTTTCAGAAACGAGGGAATGTCAGTAAGACATAACCCAGAGTTTACTATGATTGAATTATATCAAGCATTTGCAGATTATAATGATATGATGGAATTAACTGAAAATATGGTTGCTGAAGTTTGTAAGAAGGTTAATGGAACTACTAAGGTTACTTACCAAGGTACTGAAATTGACTTTATGCCACCATGGAGAAGAATAACTATGGTTGATGCAGTTAAAGAATATGCTGGAATAGACTTCAACGAAATCAAAACAGATGAAGAAGCTCAGGCTATTGCTAAAGAAAAACACTTAGAATTCCCAAAACCATTAAATACTGTAACTAAAGGTGAAGTATTAAATATGTTATATGAGGAATACTGTGAAGAACACATGATTCAACCAACATTTATTATAGATTATCCAGTTGAAATTTCGCCTCTTACTAAGAAGAAGAGAGGAAATGAAATGTTCACTGAAAGATTTGAGGGATTCGTATTTGGTAGAGAGTTATGTAATGCATACTCTGAATTAAATGATCCAATAGTTCAAAGAGAAAGATTTGCTCAACAAGAAAAGGAAAGAGAACTTGGTGATGATGAAGCTTACATGATAGATGAAGAATTCATGAGCGCATTAGAAACAGGGATGCCACCAACAGGTGGACTTGGAATAGGAATAGATAGATTAATAATGTTCTTAACTGACTCTGCTTCAATAAGAGACGTTATATTATTCCCAACAATGAAACCAATAAACTAGTTAAAAGGCCACCTGAATAGGTGGCTTTTTGTATATGTAAACTAAATATATACTAATTAGATTTAATTTAAAATTTAATTATTAAGTTGATTAATAATAAAAATAAAAAATATATAAAAAAAGTATTGCATTTTACATAAAAACTGTTATAATTAATTATGCAATGACATTCCGCGATAGCTCAATGGTGGAGCACTCGGCTGTTAACCGATAGGCTGGAGGTTCGAGTCCTCTTCGCGGAGCCATTT
>NZ_JAJKGM010000053.1:0-4085 GCF_021412605.1 Clostridium celatum | reverse complement strand
GCGATAGCTCAATGGTGGAGCACTCGGCTGTTAACCGATAGGCTGGAGGTTCGAGTCCTCTTCGCGGAGCCATTTTAATTTTAAAGAGTTTTGTAGGAGCAGATAATGTCTGTTGATACAAAACTCTTTTATTTTTTATAATTTTTAGAAAGTTTATTTATATAATAAAAAAGTCTTTTTAAATAGGTATGTTACTTGACATATAATAGGCTTTTGGTAAAATTAAAATATAATTTAATATACGCAATGATAAAGAAGAGTAATTTTATTTATCTTTTCAGAGAGATGATGGTTGGTGTAAATCATTAAGATAGTAAGATGAAAGGAGCTTTTGAGTGTAATTTATGAAAGTTGGGCTTTAGCCAAGAAGGGTGGAACCGCGGAAAGTTATTTTCGTCCCTTTGTGGTTATAAGGCTTTTTTTATTATAAAAGAATAAATGTGACTAGTTTTAATATAGCTAACTAATTTATTGCAAATATAACTCAATAGATTAAATTGTCACTAAAAAAATTGGAGGTAAGAAAACATGGCAGTAGAAAAGACTATGGATAAAATCGTTGCTTTATGTAAAAGCAGAGGATTTGTATTTCCTGGATCAGAAATTTATGGAGGACTTGCAAACTCATGGGATTACGGTCCATTAGGAGTTGAGTTCAAAAATAATGTTAAGAAGGCTTGGTGGAAAAAATTCGTTCAAGAAAGCCCATACAATGTTGGTGTAGATTGTGCTATATTAATGAATCCAGAGGTTTGGGTTGCATCAGGACACGTTGGTGGATTTTCAGATCCATTAATGGATTGTAAAGAATGTAAGTCAAGATTTAGAGCAGATAAGCTAGTTGAAGATCATATGACTGAAAATGGAGCAGAGGTTGCTACAGCTGATGGATGGACTAATGAAGAATTAATGGAGTACATAACTAAGAACAACATAGTTTGTCCTAAGTGTGGAAAAATGAACTATACAGATATTAGAAAGTTCAACTTAATGTTCAAAACTTTCCAAGGTATAACTGAAGATTCAGCTAGTACAGTATATCTAAGACCAGAAACTGCTCAAGGTATATTTGTTAATTTCAAATCAGTTCAAAGAACTTCAAGAAAAAAAGTACCATTTGGTATAGCTCAAATTGGTAAGTCATTTAGAAATGAAATTACTCCAGGTAACTTTACATTTAGAACAAGAGAATTTGAACAAATGGAATTAGAATTCTTCTGTAAACCAGGAACTGATTTAGAGTGGTTTGGATATTGGAAAGATTACTGTTGGAACTTCTTAAAGAATTTAGGTGTTAATGAATCTAACTTAAGAATGAGAGATCATGGTGAAGAAGAGTTATCATTCTATTCAAATGCAACATCTGATATAGAATACTTATTCCCATTTGGTTGGGGAGAACTTTGGGGAATAGCAGATAGAACAGACTATGACTTAAAGAAGCATGCTGAACATTCAGGAACAGATATGACATACTTAGATCCAACAACTAATGAGAAGTATGTTCCATATTGTATAGAACCATCATTAGGTGCAGATAGAGTTGCTTTAGCGTTTTTAGTAGATGCATATGATGAAGAAGAATTAGAAGGTGGAGATGTTAGAACAGTAATGCACTTACATCCAGCATTAGCTCCATATAAGGCTGCTGTATTACCACTATCTAAGAAATTATCAGAAAAGGCTGATGAAGTATATTCAATGTTAGCTAAAAACTTTAATATTGAATACGATGAAACAGGAAGTATTGGTAAGAGATACAGAAGACAAGATGAAATAGGAACTCCATTCTGTATAACAGTTGACTTTGAGACTGAAAATGATGGATGTGTAACTATAAGACATAGAGATTCTATGACTCAAGAAAGAGTTAAGATTGAAGAGTTAAATGACTTCATAGCAAAAAGTTTAGAATTTTAATTAATAATACTGAAGGTAATTCCACAAGAGTTGCTTTCAGTATTTTTTTTATTAATTATTAAAGCGATAAAATCCTATATGGATAGAATATAATATTCTATAATGTTATAATTAGAAAGAAATGGGACAGAATTAAAAAGATATAATAAAGTAGCTTTGATATAAATAAGTTGGAGGTAAATATGAAAAAGGATTTTAATGAATTTAAAAATTTTATTAAGGGAAAAAATGTTGCAGTTGTAGGAATTGGGGTTAGTAATATACCTTTAATAAATTTTTTAGTAAAGTTAGGAGCTAAAGTAACTGCTTTTGATATGAAAACAGAAGAAGTATTAGGAGAAGTTGCTATAGAATTTAAAGAAAAAGGTGTAAATTTAGAATTAGGAGAAGGATACCTAGATAAGTTAGTAGGTTTTGAAGTTGTATTTAAAACTCCATCTATGAGAATTGATTGTGAAGCATTAGTCAAGGCTAAAAATGAAGGTGCATATATAACATCAGAAATGGAAGAGTTCGTTAAGTATTGTAGAGGGAAAATATATGGAATAACAGGCTCTGATGGAAAAACAACAACTACCACTATAGTATCTAAGTTATTAGAAGCTCAAGGATATAAAACTTGGGTAGGGGGAAATATAGGTACACCGCTATTTTCTAATATAGAAGAAATTGAAGAAAATCATATGGTAGTATTGGAGTTATCGAGTTTCCAACTTATGACTATGGATACTGCAGTTGATGTTGCCGTAGTTACTAATTTAGCACCAAACCATTTAGATATGCATAAAGATATGCAAGAATATATTGATGCAAAGAAAAATATATTCTTATATCAAAATAAGGAAAATGTATTAGTTGTAAATAGAGAAAATGAAATAACTTATGGATTTGAAAATGAAGCTAAAGGAGAAATAAGAGAGTTTTCTTCTAAAAGAGTGCTGGAAAATGGCTCATATTTTGAGAATGGAGTTCTATATTTAGAAGGCAAAGAAGTATGTAAGAAAGATGATATAGTTATTAAAGGAATGCATAATGTAGAAAATTACTTAGCTGCATTTATAGCAACAAAGGATGATGTTGAATTAGATACAATGAAAAGAGTAGCTGAAAGCTTTACTGGAGTTGAGCATAGATGTGAGTTAGTAAGAGAAATTGATGGAGTAAAGTATTATAATGATTCTATTGCATCAAGTCCTACAAGAACATTAGCTGGATTATTTGCTTTTGAAAGGAAAGTTATATTAATAGCGGGAGGATATGATAAACATATACCTTTTGCTCCTTTAGCAGAAAAGGGATATCCATTTATAAAAGAATTAATACTTCTAGGAGATACCAAATATTTAATAAAAGAAGCTTTTGATAAATTAAAAGAAGAAAAAAATATAGAGGTACCTATTATTATTGTTAATTCTTTAGAAGAAGCTGTAATTAAGGCAAAGGAAATATCACAGCCAGGAGATATCGTAACATTAGCACCAGCATGTGCATCGTTTGATATGTTCCCTAACTTTGCAATAAGGGGAAATAAGTTTAAAGAAATAGTAAATAGTATATAGTATATAGTATATAGATTAAAAAGAAGTAGTATTGTTACTATTTCTTTTTTTATTGCTATTAATATTTTTTCTTATATAAAGATTGAAAAAAATAAAAGTTAATTGATATAAAATGAAATTTATTAATTGATTTTTAATATTTTACTTAAGTTTTTTTATGAAAATAAGGTTGTTTTAATATAGATTTTAGAGAGAAGTTAAAGAAAAAGGCGTCAACAATTCCTAGTGTATCAATATGAGAAAAAAAGAGTAAAAAAGAGAAAAAAGGATAAAAAAGCATATAAATTATTATTAAAGTAATATATATATATTAAATTAACTATTAAACATGTTAATATAAAACACGTCGTCGGGAACAAATGAAACAAACGAAGCGAAATGTTTCTGATGAATGTGAAAACAACTTAGAAAAAAACAAAAAAGTTTTTTAAAAAAAGTTGTTGACATAAAAAAAGAAAAATGTTATTATAAATAGGCAGTCAGGTTGATTGCGAATGATCTTTGAAAATTGAACAGAATATAAATTAAGAACCAGCAATTCTTTTGAGAGTCTTAAAATAAAGACTCAAAGTAATTTGAGCAAATGATTAAACTTTTTAGTGAGAG